>NZ_JAKUFT010000008.1:0-101633 GCF_022663605.1 Bacillus cereus group sp. BfR-BA-01379 | reverse complement strand
GTAGTTAAATACAAATCGTGAACAACCAATTGTTTTCGTAATAGCTATTTTTTGTTCTAAACTAGGATAGATCCGAAACTGATACGCTTTATGGATAAGCACCGCTTTTCATCTCACTTCCTTTTTTATTTGTTTACAATCTTTTTCATGATATACATGGGAACGATATCATGATATAACCAAATAATACTGATCACGTATTATTTCTTCTTTTTTGTCGAAAGTCCTCTGCCCCTTTCAAAAAAATACAAATGAAACAATTTCGTAGATGTAAAAATTTCTCTGAGCTATAACATTTTCTTTCTCTAGGAACGAACTGATTACGTTACCGGTACCTTATACTGATTCTTCACCAAGAAGAACCTTTAGGCTGTTGCCTAACCGTCATTCAGCTCCCACCTACTCATTGGAACATGTCCTACCCATTCCTTGAGGTGGGAGTTTTCTATCGGGAAATGATAAAAGACTGCACATGGCTTTCACCTTATGTGCGGTCTTTTATCATTTTAATTCGCTTTAAAATTATATAATGGCTTAATAATGTGCTTTATATCTATTGTTTCTTTCGTATTTTCGATAATTTCATCCATTGGCTTATATACCATTGGTGCCTCATCAATTGTGCTTTCTACTACCGATGTAGTCCACACCTCTGTCATCGTATTTTGGAAGTCCTCTAGACTCAATAATTCTTTAGCCTTCTTACGACTCATAATACGTCCTGCCCCATGCGGACCAGAAAAGTTCCAGTCTGGATTACCTTTACCAAATGCAATAATTGAACCGTCTCTCATGTTAATTGGAATAATGACTCGTTCATCTTTCTGAGCTGAAATAGCACCTTTTCGTAGAATCATATTTTCCATGTCAATATAGTTATGTATTGTAGTAAATTGATCCGTTATTTTCCAGTCCATTTTCGTAACAATTTCATCAATCATTGCTTTACGATTTAACGCAGCATACTTTTGAGCAATATTCATGTCATTCATATAATCTTTGAATCCTTGCCCTTCTAAATAAGCTAGTTCTTTACGAATCTTAGGCTTCTGAATTCCACGTAAAGTTTCTTGTATTTCTTTTGCTCTACCCTCTTCAGTTAATCTCTTAATAATCTCATCTTTCATTGATGTAACATCAATTAGTTGTTCATATGCGAAGTTTTGGTAATACTCTGCTATTTGTTTACCTAAATTACGAGAACCACTATGAATGACAATATATACATTTCCTTTTTCATCTTCATTTAATTCAATGAAATGATTTCCACCTCCAAGAGTACCTATACTTTTTTGAGCTCTTTGTAATGTATATGGGGCCTTCACACTATCAAAATCGATCATTTTTGAGAATCGATGTTCTTTATCTCGGATACGAAAACCACTTGGAACAAATTTACGAATTGTTTCGTCTAAGCAATCGAAATTAATTTCTTCTTTTTTCTTATTAATCACAGCAACTTCCATCCCACACCCAATGTCTACCCCTACAAGATTAGGAACAATTTTATCTTGTATTGTCATTGTTGTCCCAATCGTACAACCTGCTCCTGCATGTGTATCTGGCATAATACGAATTTGACTATCCTTTACGAATTCTTGGTTACAAAGATCAATAATCTGCCCAGTCGCAGTCTCATCAACGTTATTCGTAAATACTTTCGCTTCATTGTATTTCCCTTGTAATTTCAACATCTTTCATTTCCCCTTCCTTTTGAAAGAATTATTTTATTACGTTGTTTCTGTTCTTATAATTACTATCATCCACCTACTGCTTTCCATTATATATATACGATGTCCTTCACAATAATAAAAAATGATTATGATTTTTATTGTTTACATAATATAATTACTGTCCCTTTTAATTTATACCTACACATGAGCTTTCCCCTCCTCAATATAGTCCATATATTATATAAACAAAAACTCCCCTTACATCGAAAACGATTAAGGGGAGTTTAATATAGGCAAAAAATTATAGTTCAGATTTCACTCGAACAGAAACATTGTTTTTAATTATATTTTTGAATTCTTTAAAGCTAACAAAATTGTTACTTTTCTCATCCCATAGTCGGAAGCGAAGTGAACGCAAGCTTGTAGCAAGTGTAATCGTTGGTACATTTTTTAACGGAAGCGTATTATTGTGCGCCTCTTCTAGTTTATAGTTAGGCACTCTTGGACTTAAATGGTGCACATGATGGAATCCAATATTACCAGTTAGGAATTGTAAGATTTTTGGAAGTTTATAAAATGAACTTCCTTCCACTGCCGCTTTCACATATTCCCAATCTTTATCTTCTTCAAAATAAGAATCCTCAAATGTGTGCTGTACGTAAAACAGCCAAATCCCTACTGAACCTGCTATTAAGAATATTGTACCATGTACTAGCAGGAACGATTGCCATCCAATTGCCCAGCAAAGAATAGCGACTAAAGCAACGATTATAATATTCGTCAAATAAGTATTCATACGTTCTTTCTGTCTAGCACCTTTTCGGTTAAATCTATTTTTAAGCAAGAAAACATAAATCGGCCCTAATCCAAACATAACGAATGGATTGCGATATAAGCGATATGCTAAACGAAGTCTAAATGGCGCAGCTGCATATTCATCCACAGTAAGCGTCCAAATATCTCCTGTACCTCGCTTATCCAAATTACCACTTGTAGCGTGATGAATAGAATGTTCATGCCCCCATTGATCAAATGGGAATAAAGTTAAAACACCCATGCATGTTCCTACTATTCTATTTGTACGACGGCTTTTAAAGAATGAATAGTGAGTACAATCATGAAAAATAATGAAAATTCGTGTCATAAAACCAGCGGCTAACAGAGATGGAACTACTGATAACAAATAAGAAACGGACAAACTTTTATAAGCAAGGTACCATAAAATAATGAATGGTACGATTGTGTTAAAAAGTTGCCACACACTTTTTTTAATCGTTGATTTTTCATAAGGAGCAACTTGTTTTTTTAAATTTTTAGTATTTTCTAATGTCATTGGTCTAATTCCTTTCCTTTATGTTGCTAATTCACATTATAGCATACTATTAGTATCAGGTGTTAAAAGTAGATGTAATAAATATTATATATTATAAAAATCTCTTTTTTCTTACACATTACTTACAATTTACTTACGTCCAAAATAGCTTATATAATCAGGAAAATAAAGCATTTCATTTATGAAAGAAGCTTATATTTTTTCCAATAAATATATATAAAAACAGAGAACTTTTTCACTTTTGCACATCTTTTTATCCCTTTAATTGGCAAATGATTTTTCAATTTGTATTTCTGTAGCAATTTCTTTCTCACAAGAAGAAAAGAGCTGCCATAAGTCAGGTTTCACCGACTTATGGCAGCTCCTTTTCATTTTATTTTAGCGATGGATCCAAACTGCACCTGCAGACTTGTCATCAGCTTGACCGACTACTTCAAACTTCAATCCTAGTTTCGGCAACTTACGTCCAGCATCTGGAATAACGCTATTGATGTATTGCTTAGAATCATCAAATTTCGCAACTCCTGGTAATCCTTTATAATCAAAGATACCGCGAGTTGGCGAATCTACTCTCCATGCTGGCGTTTGATCAAATGAGAATGCCGCGTCGGCAATTTGATAACGCGTACTGCTCTTCACAGTTGGTTGTCCGTTTAATGTTCCTACGATTGCCTCTGGATGAGAATCTACTACCCCAAGGAATCCTTCGCCTGGATGAACGCCTACCCAGTTATCTGTAAAGCTTTGATCCGCATACCAAACAACCATTCCTGTATTAAATACTGGACCACGTGCATGTTGTAACGCCGTGTCAGATCCAGCATAATTTCGCCACTCAATATAGTAGTTATTTTTTTTCTGTTCAAATCCGTTTGACACAGTAAATCCTTTTAGCGTCATTGCTGGCTGGCCTTCTGCATCATCAGAGAATACAACTTTGCCATCTACAGTTAATGCTGCATTGTCTAACGCAAATCCTTTATAAGCTACTGCAATATCTGTTACATACTCAAATTGTAGTTTTACTTTCTTTCCTTTGAATTGACTTAAATCGTATGATTTATCAACCCACTTACCATCCGTTGTATCTACGCCGGCTTTTACATCTTTTTCGCCCATTCTATCAATTCGCGTCTTCGTTCCATCTTCTGCGATTGCATTTACGTCAAGGAAATCATACTTCGCTTCCAGTTCATAAAATGCCTTATAATCAAACTTAGCGTCTTTTGCAGTCGTTAAGTCAAATACCGGTGTCTCAAGTGTTGTATGAATGTCATTTCCTTTTGTGCTGTAATAAAACTTCTTACCAAATGCCGATTCGATATTTTTTATATCTTTGTCTGGTAAGTTAACTCGAATGATTCCTGGTCGTTTTGATTTTGTAACACTTTGATCTAAATATGTTGCAGTACCGATTCCTGTGCGCAGTTTATCGTAATCTACCTCAACGATATTCGCCCAGTTACCCTGCATATTCTTTTGGAAAAATTCTTTATTTTGTGGAGAGAAACTTGTTGGCTCTGTTCCTGCAATTTTTCCAGCCCAGCTACCACCACTCATAATAGACCATGATTCAACAGGTTCACCTTGTCCAGAGTACTTTGTATCATATTCATCCGGTAATCCTAAATCATGACCGTACTCATGCGCAAACACACCAACTGCTCCATCTTCAGGCTCAATTGTATAATCGTATGCCGCCATCTTGCCGCCCCAGTTCGAAACAGAAGATTTCGTACCATCAATCGCATATGGTTTTGAGCCTAGTTTTGAACGATGAGACCAAATCGCATCATCTTTTAATTTACCACCGCCAGCTTCTTGACCCACGCCCGCATGTACAACCATTAAATGGTCAATAATCCCATCTGGCTCATTTTTATTTCCATCACCATCTTGATCGTATTGATCAAATTGGTCATAATCTGCTAAATTGATACCTTTTGCTACAGCTGCTTTTAATGCCTCTTTCACAAAATCACGTGGCCCTAAAGGACCTTTGTTATCATGACCAGTTCCCGCATCCGCACCATAATCTGACGCTTTTCCTGGAACAGTAAGCCATTCTGTTACAGTTCCATCCACTGTGTAGCTACCGCCAGATTGTTCTTCATAATACTGTTTAAATGTATTAATCTTCGATCCATCAAATAATGTAAATGGCTCATCTCCAAATAACATTTTTTGATAATGCTCTCGATTAAAGTCCTTAGAATACATATACCCTGGTTCTTGATCAATATTATTATGCTTAAAATCACTAAATTCTACGAGTAAAACAAGTACTTTATCTTTTCGAACAGCTCCATTGTACTCAGCTTGCTTCGCTGGTGTAGTCGGTACTTTTCCATTTAATTTTCCAGGGTTCAATCCTGCAGCTTGTCCAGCTACTGGTCCAACTTCGGGCTGCTGCGCCTGTTCATTTTCCTTCATTTTTGCATCTTTTACTTTTTTCATAAAATCTGAAGCTTCTTGCGTAAGGTTATCTCCTGTCATGATTTCTTTTCCAGGATTTTCGCCTTTCTTTTTCTCAACATAATTTTCGACAGCCTTTGATGTCTCAGCTTGTGATGCAGATTGATCAATTACTCCCCTTTGTTTCAGCGCTTCTGCCAAACGCTCCTCTGGTATTAAATGGTCATCAATTGGTAGAGATGGTGGCGTATCAGCATACGCTGCATGACTTCCAAATGCAAACGTACTACTTAGCACTGCCGCTGTTGCTAAAACTGATAATGGTTTTAACTTCTTATTCTTTTTCAATGCTCTTCCTCCCCAGTGTCTGCAAATTATCGTTTTTTTTGCCGATAGGAACATAATATTCGTTATAATACGAATATTCAATCTTTTTAAAGGACAAAAATGTTGAGAAATATTTTTTAGGGTGAAAAACTTATAATAAATAAATTTACAAGAAGTCCATTTTAGAAATTGTAATTCTCTTTACTCTTGTTTTCAAATGAAATTTCAGCTACACAAAAATGCCAATTTCTAAGCGCTAGCTAAGGAATTGGCATTTTTCTAACGGGAATGCTTTATGATTAAATGGATTGCTTCTTCTGGTACATAGAACTTGCCATTACTTTCTACAACTACACTACCTAATTCATATTCTGTATTCTTAATACGAATTATATTTTTATTTACAAATAATTGAGCTTTTACATGATTACGTTTTACTATGAGCACCCGGTTTTCTGCATCCGTTTTGTCTATTGTTACAGTTGCACCGTTTTGTTTAAAGGCTGATTCACTCTCTACAAATAATTTGTTTGTTACTTCTTCTAAGTTAAAGCCCATTGCTTTCGCCATCATCTTCGCAATGTCTGTGTTTTGGATCAAACCATATGGCTTTTGAGGACCGTAAGAATATAAAAACACATCCTCACCTGTATGCCCTCCTGTTGTGAAGCCAATATTTGCACGGTTAGCTAGTAATGTAGTAAGTATTGGACCAATATCCGATTTCTTTTGTACAACTTTTAATTTTTCTTTTTCAACTTTAGTTAAGTTATTTAAACCGTAAAGTGAAGCAACTTCTACTATATTCGATAAAGCATTATTTATTTTTGGGGTTACCCCTTCAAGTGTCATTTTCGCTTTTTTTAATGGATCAATGTATGCAGAGACCGGCGTAGTATTATAACCTTTTGTCGTATTCCTATTCCCAATAGAAATACCGCTGTTACCATGGTCAGTTAAAGCGATGAGCAGTGTATTCCCATCATTTTTTGCAAATTGTAATGCTTTTGCTACCGCTTTATCAAATGCCAATACATCACTAATCAACCCAATTGGATCATTCACATGAGCTGCCCAATCTGGCTTACTTCCTTCGACAAATAAAAAGAAACCATCTTTATCTTTTGATAACGTTTGAATTGCTTTTTCCGTCATTTGAGAAAGTGTCGGTTGCTCTGGATTTGTTGCTTCACGATCCATATCAAATGCTAAAGCATGATGTGAAAAAGAGCCCCAAATCTTCTTAGATTTAGAGTTCAATAATGCATTTTTCGTTTCAACAAAGTCGTACCCTTTGTCTTGAATCACCTTTACTAAATCTTCACCATCTTTTCTTTTTATAGGTAGCAGTGCCGCTTTTCCCCCGCCTAATACGACATCTATATTTTGATATACTTGTTGCTCCGCAATTACGTCAAAATGCTTGCGGTTGACATGGTGAGCAGAGAACCCGGCCGGAGTAGCATGCTGAATTTCAGCTGTAGCAACAATTCCAGTTACGCGACCAGTACGTTTAGCACCTTCTAAAACATTGGCAACTGGCCGTAACTTGTCCTCTTCTTTTATTGGTTTTAAGCCAGGTGAACTTACAATAGAAGGTAATACACCTACATATCCTGAATTCGATTTATTCCCCGTCGCTAAAGCTGTAGCTGCTGGGGCTGAGTCTGTTATTGCTGATTCCGCCGAATATGTACGAACTCCTCCTGTTACCATTTCATCTAATGCAAGTGGTTTCCCTTTATACAAGCGAGCTAATGTCGTTGCTGAAGAACTCGTTCCGTCCATAACCATTATAATGATATTTTTTGGTTGACGTTCTACTTTTTTCACTTTCGCTTCCACCGAGTAATAATTCATCATGCTTTCCGTACATAACATACTTAGTGTGATTGTTCCTACTAACAGTATCTTCTTCATCAGTAAACCCAATTTCGACATTGTTGTTCCTCCGTATGTTTTACATTCATTTATATATGTTTTATTAGTCCCCAATTTTCATGAAGCTAACAATCATTATTCACTTTCTTTTATTAATAAAGCAACGGTACATATCATAGCTTTTTATTTTCAAATAACTAGAGGCCACACCTATTTTATAAAAACGTCTTATCATTCTCTTCCCAAAAAATTTATTTATCAATAAAAATCTGATTAAAATAAATAAGAATTTATTGTTAAACGATAAATTTCATGTTAAATTAAAGAGATAATTTAAAAATGAGGTGCTTTATATGAAACAAGGATCAACACTCTTTTTAAAGACAGCAATCATCCTTATCGGTATTCCTGTTTTTGCTTTATGTATATTTTTAATTCCTAATATCGGGAATTACGCAGCGGAATTGTACCCGGATATTGCATATATAAAATATCTTGTTTTAATTAATCTATATGCAACGGTGATTCCTTTTTACTTAGCTCTTTATCAAGCCTTTAAACTTGTAAGTTACATTGACAAGGGGAACGCCTTCTCTAAATTATCAGTTAGAGCTTTAAAAAAGATAAAACAATGTGCTGTTACAATTGGTGTATTGTATGTATTAGGTATGCCACTCTGCTATCTTGTAGCAGAGAGAGATGATGCGCCAGGTATTATTATAATTGGCATGATCCTTATCTTTGCTTCAATGGTTATCGCAGTCTTTGCTGCCGTTCTCCAAAGACTTTTAAAAGATGCGATAGATATAAAATCAGAAAATGATTTAACGGTCTGAGGTGAATAACATGGCAATAATAATTAATATTGATGTAATGTTAGCGAAAAGAAAAATGAGTGTAACTGAACTTTCAGAGAAGGTTGGAATTACAATGGCTAACCTTTCTATATTAAAAAATGGAAAAGCAAAAGCAATTAGAATTACAACTTTAGATGCTATTTGTAAAGCGTTAGAATGCCAACCAGGGGATATTTTAGAATATCAACTGGAAGACAACGAATAAAAAGAGTCCTTCTCGTATGAAGGACTCTTTTTATTCGGCGTTATGGCGCAAAACTAACTCGACCAGTCAAAACTAAAATAATCGCGATGATCCAAAATATAAAGAATGATAAGGACAGTATGAATGAAAGAATAGCAATTCCCTTCTTCTCGTTTTTTTTCGTCATCGTAATGACAGAAAGTATGATACCTGCAACTGTAATATAATCCCCCACTATATTACCTGCATTGGCTATCCTTGTCGGTGTTATAAAAACGAACAGAAAACAGAAAACGCCGATGAGTAAAGATATGTAGCTTATTATACTGTACTTCTTTTTAGGAACTATTTCAGTTTTCATACTAACACACCCCTTCTCTATAGCTATGTGTTTATATTAGCATGAATAACCATAATTTGGTTAAAACAAAAATACAGATAAAGTGGACACAACCACCTTATCTGCCATTACACTTCTACCTAATTACTAACCCAGCTATTTCTTCTTTATCGTTATAAGTTACGATAAAAGTACGTTGTTCTTTACTATACTTTGCTACAAGAATAACAGTATATAAACCATCTTTTTCTTCAATCGATTTTTTCTCAATTTTTTCGAATGTACCAGCTTTTTCAATTATAGGAGTAAGTTCTTTCATTTGCTCTTCTGATAAGGCTGATTTCATTTTATTATCAAATTTTTCATGTACTTCTTTATACTTTGCTTCATTTAAAAATGATACAATTTCTTCCGCCTTCGGAATAAAGTTTTTTGATGTACTTTCATTTACTTTATTACCGGTACATGCTGCAAGCGCGAACGCCGCGATAGCACTTATAATAATAAGTAACATTCTTCTCATTTTCATACACCCTTTCTTTTTAAAATAAAACTATAACTAAAAACGAGTAAAGCACAAATTGCTATTGAAACTTCTGACATAATGATCCCGTTTTTCCCTGGTACATATAGAGATATAATGCCAGCTAATGCATTTGCGGTCCCATGGATGAGAATTGCATATACAACATAACGGAATTTCTTTTGGACGACAGCTTGCAATACAATGATGGACAGTCCAATATGCAATACCATCGCGACGATACGCTCCATACCGCCGAAATAGTAACTGTCACCATTTTGAATGAATGTTTGTGACAATAATAGAGATATTACCGGAACTCCAACTATCAACACTGCCTCAATACCACCATGCCCTGCTCCAAATAAAAAACCAGAATGCCAATCTCGTTGCTTCATAAAATAACGCATTGCAATAAAACGAGCTATCTCTTCAAAAATTCCAGCTGATAAACTAAGCAAAAGTACAAATAGTACAGGCTGCATAATAGAAAACATTTGAAAATTTGTGCTAGTTCCACTTACATAATTCAGTATTGGTATGCGGATCAATATTTGTGATACAACAAAAGCCAATATACCTAACATATATGGAATATAGCGTTTCTTCCAAAAAGCATATAAAAGTGCTACAAGCGGTAAACCAAAGCTAATCATTGTTGTAAAAATAAGACCATTCATCTCGCTTCACCTCTTACTTGAAGTGTATAAAAACGAGTAAAGGAAGTATATAGTTCTTTCATATTCGGTTTCAATTTCATCATAGATGGTCATTTCATCTCTTTTAATATGAATGTTTGTGTGAAATAAGGACTTACATAAGTTGTCTCTAACGTCGCGTTATTTGTTTTATTCATAATCCGTTTTAACGAAAATAACCCGTATCCTCGAGCTCCGTCTTTACTTGAATGGTTTTTCTCATAAATTTTTTGCAAATCAATCGCTTCACTCTTTGAACTATTACGCGCGATAAAATATTGTCGTGAATCCATTTCAAAGAATGCGATTTGCAACATCTTTTCCTCACTATGTACTGCTTCTTCAATTGCATTGTCTACTAAAACTGAAATGATGCGAATAAATGAAATGATCGTCATCGAAACACTTTCAATGTTCTCTGGTATATCGAGCATTACTTTTATTTGTTGGTGCTGGGCAGTGCTAACTTTCGCCCTTAATACACTTCTCACTTCAGGAATATGTATACGAGATAATTTCGCAATATCAAGTTCATTATCATTTATTGTTTTTAATGTAGGAGCTATCACGTCATAGTATACTTGCTCAATTTCTTTCACATTTTTTGTACGTATGCCCTCCTCTAACGATAGTAATACATTCATATAATCATGACGGAAACTAGCAAGCTCATCGTGCATATCCTCTAATTTCTCCACATAATCTAATAACTCTTTATCTAAACGTTTCTCGTGTTCTTCTTGTAACTTTTCTTTCGATAAGTGTGAGCTTATTAACACAATGATTAGTAATAATAAAAATATAATAATCGCTGAAATATAACTTACTTCACTGTATTTTTGATTTAATTGTGCTAATAACGCAGAAGATGGCTGAGTTAAGATTAGTTCAATAATAAATCCGGCAATTAATAATATATAAGTTACATAGTATAGCGGACTACCTACTATATATCGAGCAATTTTTTGGATTCTTTTGCGAGCTACAAAAATACCGATAAAAGTAAGTGTCGATACGGTAAGATGAATCAAGCTATCTGTCCATAAATATAAATTGAATGGCGTTAACATAAAGATTTTCATTCCTAAATCAAATAGCAACATTTTCACTAACGTTATTATCACCATACTCACTAGTGCAAAATATACATTATGCTTAAATTTCAATTCATTTTGCATTAATCCTAAACTTATTAGAAACAACACAATGGTACTATTCAATTCTGGATATCTCGTTACTGTTACGACAATAGCAAGTAAAATAATGAATACCGCACTTAAAGCTATTAACATTCTATATGACAATCTATTGTACCGGATTAATTGAATGTATAAAAACGTATGGCTTATACTAGTAAGCAGTATTGCAAATAAATCATAAATATACATTACATCTCACCCTTTAACATGTTTCGTACTTTACTCACTAAACGACGTGATACCGGAATACGTTTCCCGCTTTTTAAAACTACCATTTTTTGCTTCGCATCGTAAAAAGACAATTGCTTCGTATTCACGATATATGATTGATGACAGCGAAATAAACGTTCATCTATTATTTCAATCTCCTTTAATGTTCCATAAAAATAAACGATACGATCTAACGTCACTAACGCTAAACGGTGTGGTTCATCGGTCATAACATATTCAATTTCATGAAAAGGAACCCGCACAGTCGCATTACTGTTTTCAACGATAAAGTCATCGGACGGAATGATATGCTTATTACGCGCTTCATATTGGAGTAAACATTGTTCAAAAACGTTACGCCTCTCTTCATATGGCAACCCTTTATCAATAAATGTTAAAGCTGATACCATGTATTGATACGAAATAGGTGCAAATTCAGAATGCGTCGTTACAAACACAATAATTCCTTGCGTATCATACTTTCGTATCTCTTGTGCCACTTGGAACCCTTTACGCTCTTCTCTTTTTATCTCTATATCCAAAAAATAGATTGGGATATACGTCGCCTTAGGAATGTTAGTAATGATGTTTTCACTTTTACTAGTTACCTCTATAAAATCAAAAGGCAACATATACTCCTCACAAATCTCTTCAACTAGCCGCTTCATTTGCTGCGCTTGTATGACATCATCTTCTAAAATGAAAATACTCATGTGATCACTCGCTTTATAAAAATCTTTTTATTTATAGATTTATCTATAACTATATAATTCAAATCATTATACCAATCTCCTCCTAAGTACTAGAAAGTATTAATTTTCTATCGCTTTTATAAAGCATAGGAAATAACCTCTACTTTCAAGCAAAAAGTAGAGGTTTTATTTAATTGATTTATAAAATAACCTCTCTATCAATTACTACCTTAAAAAATTCTGAGTAATGCGATAAAGAATAATCCGCTACATCACAATTCCCTTGGAACATACATGTTGAAATACCTAATTCTTTTGCAGGTAATAAATCTAATTCTCTATCACCAATAGCTAAATCAATACTGTGCTTTTTATGCAAATGATCATACGATAAAGCGTTCGGTTTTCGAGGGAACCCATCGTCAATTGTAACCATGTCTACGAAGTATTTCTCCCAGCCGTAATATTCTAAAATTTCCATAACCCCCGCCCTATGTTTATGGGTCATAATCACATTTTTATCCGCATATTTCAAAACCTCTTCGACACCTGCAAAAGGTTTCATATCTTTTGGAGTGAATTTCTCCTTCAAAATTTTAATCTTTTCTTCCTGTTCGCATGAAATATTATAATACTGAATTGCATGAGAGTATGATATTTTTAAGTTTTTGTATATTTCTTGTTTATCTACACTATCACCTAATATTTCAGATAGCATCATTGTATATGCAGGATACGTATCAAATAACGTCCCATCAAAATCCCATAAAATATTCATTCTGTTCACCTTCTATTTTCTAATCATTCTATGACTAAATCCGCCCGGTCCTTCGGCAATTCCGTTTCTAAGTAATAATCCTCTGCTTTCCAATACCTATTCTCAAACTTTGAAAGGTTTTTCTGCGTTTCCTCACTCTCGCGCAGAAATCTTGTCTCTCTTGGACAATCCAAGTACACCATATAATGAAAGAAATCTCTCCATTCTTTTCGCTGTAAAAAAACACCTTCCATTACAATTACACCTACTATAGGGATCTGTACTTTTTTCATTTCACTTAAGTCTGTCTCATCATAATAGAACGGTAATGTCAGCTTTGTTTCAGTTTGTAACTTTTGAAAAAACTTCTGCCGAAGCCACTCAATATCCCATTGTAAATAATAATACTCATACCATTCTTCATATCCAGTATGATACCGTTTATTACGTTCTACTATATGATCATCAATATGAAAAATATGGAACGGAATACTTTCTTGTTTCATATTTTCTTTTAAATTTGCAACGAATGTCGTTTTACCAGATCGACTTAAACCATCTATACCTAGAATGAACCTATTTTCTTTATGTTTCTTCATTATATTTATAAGCTCATTTGTACTCATTATTTCTTCCACTCTTCTTTTAATAAAGAATATAAAATCGTATCATGAGCAACTTCATTTTGAATCATATGTTTTCGAAGTAATCCTTCTTCTTGAAACCCTGCTTTACTTAATAATTTTTGAGAAGCTTTATTTTCTACATATACAACAGCTGCAATTCTTATCAGTTGCAGCGTTTCAAATCCGTAAGTTAAAATTGCCTGTAACGCTTCCGTTGCATACCCTTGTCCCCAATATGTATCGTCTAATTCATAACCGATTTCAGCTCGCTTATGATGTTTGTTTATTAAATGAAATCCGCACGTTCCGATTATTTGGCCCGTCCCTTTTTTCTCTATTCCCCAACGAAATACACTTCCCTCTTCATAACGATTTTTAAACGTTTGAATAGTCGTTTTCGCTTGCTCAATATTCTCGAATGAATCCATTCCGAAATAACGTATAACAGATTCTTTTGAAAAATAACGGAACATCGTTTCTGCATCTAACAGCGTTAGTTCTCTTAATACTAAACGTTCTGTTTCTAGTTTCGGAAACCCCATCTCGTTTTCTCCTTCTATTCTAATGAACTGCAAATTTCAATATAATTCCCATCTGGATCGGCAATGTATGCAATTGTTTGTCCCCATGGTTTCACAATTGGTTCAACTAAAATCTTAATTCCTTGCTCTCTAAATTGTTCGATTGTTTCTTGTACATGATCAACAACGAATCCCAATTCAAAATGAGAAGATTGTAACTCTCCTTCTGTAAGTGGTAGTCCTGTTAATTCTTTCACATCTTGCCTCGTATTCATCGCTAAAATTGTAGAACCAGTATTAAACTCAATATATGTACCATGCTCTGCTTTTATAGGTAACTGTAAAATATCTTTATAAAATCTTACACATTCTTCAAACTTTTCTACATATAAAATAATGTACTTCATTTTTAAATTCATTTTATATCCCCCTTTATATCCATCCCTAAAATTTCGACAAAAGTCTCATAAAAACCTTGTTTCCTATAGTAATAAGCACAAAAAAATGAGGCCGATTTCTCGGCCCCCCAGCTTATTGGCATAAAACAGGAGATTTGGTTTGGACATAACCAGTTCGTACCCTTATTATATTTTATTTTTTCTGAATTTTGAATACTTTAAACACTCATTTATATTGAGAAAGTTTTTTTGCTTGCATAAAATTGATGAGTTACAGAAATGCTACAAATGGAGGTGTATACATATGGAACCAATGCTATGTCCAAGCTGTAAAACGAACCGTACTCGCTTTAATATTCTTGAACAACAAGTAAAACCAGTCAAGTTAAATCCACAAACTGGTCAAGTAGAAGAAGAATACACAAATGAAACGATGAACGCTTTTCATATGGCCTATCAAGGACCAACTTACCGCGTCCAATGCGCTGTATGCGGACTTGTTGAAAACCCGGAGCAATTTATTAAACCTGCGCAAAATCAATCTTTTTCTTAAACATTTTTAATCCCCCCTATGGAATTTTTATAGGGGGTTTTCCATTTAATATGTTAATCAAAAATGTTTTTCTTCCTTATTATAAGTTACACCCCACGCTTTTTAGTCATCTTTTATTTTTTGATTTTCGATATGAATCGTTTTCACTTCATTTATTTTTCCGGGTGTGGTTCTTCATAATAGTTAATTTTGCGCCTTTATATAAATTTTTAATATGTAAAAAAGAGTGAACAAAAACACAATAATATAGAGACAAAAGAAGTTGATTCCGATATTCTATATTCTCCCTACAAAATCAACTTCTTTTTAACTTTACTTTTTATTATAATATTTCACTTTTTAATTTCTTAATTTTCCAAGTGAGTCTTATAAAGAAGTATATCCACATACAACTTGTAAGACCTGTCATAACTTTCGCCCAAATTGGCACTCTTGATTCCATCGGGCTTATAAAAAGATTGTACATTGATGGTAATATAGTTGCTAACATAATAACAAAGAATACTAATAACTCATTTAGTTTTTGTATCCTCGTCTCTTTTTCTGAGTAAATATCCGGCAATTCATTTACTTCTTCTACTTCTTTACAAAAATAATTCCAGCTTGTGAAACTTGTTACGCATTTCCAACCTGACATTTCGTATATTTCGAAATACTCTTGTCGTTGTTCTTTCGAATCTCTATAAGCCAATCTAAAATCAGCTTTATATATTACATCTTTTGGCTCAGTTTTCTTAAACGTATACATTAAATTGTATTTTTGTAATGCCCAACCTTGTTGATGCATCTTACGTAAAAAAGCTTCTTCTTTTTCTAAATTCCATGCCGTAAAAAACTTAAATACCCTTTTTGTCTCCATCTTCCATTCACTCCCCTAATATACTATTCCCATTTTTAACCGAACGCTGTAATCTGTTGTACTCTAGCTCCAACACTTCTTTCCCAAACGGAGTTAATTCATAGCACTTCTTTCTATCTGTAGAAGCCACTTCAACTATTAATTTCTCTTTTAGTAACTTTGTCGTATTCCCGTATAAAGTACCTGGACCGAGCTTTACTTCCCCATTTGTCATTTCTTCTACCATTTGCATAATTCCGTATCCGTGCATTGGTTTCACTAGTGATAACAATATGTAATATGTCGCCTCTGTTAACGGAATATATTTTTTCGCTTTCGTATTCATTATAACCACCTCCGATACATCGCTTTGTGATATATCGACATGCGATACATCGTATATCGATATTTTATAACTACATTCCAAAATATGCAAGTATAATTTAATAATTGGATATTTATTTCTTTGAATTAAAAAATCATACCAATTTTCTGAATAATTTGTTAAAATATAGAAATATCCGTTTATATTTTGAAAGGAATGATACATATGATAAATAAATTGAAAGAAAACATAGGATCAGTTTTTGTCGGTAAAGAAAATGTTATTGATCTATTACTCGTTTCATTGCTTGCTGATGGACATGTACTGCTTGAGGATGTGCCTGGTACGGGGAAAACGTTACTTGCGAAAACACTTTCTAAAAGTATTGGTGGTAATTTTTCTCGCGTCCAATTTACACCGGATGTACTTCCGAGTGATGTAACAGGTATTGAATATTTCAATCCGAAAACGAGTGAATTCGAATTAAGACTTGGACCAGTCATGACCAATATTTTGCTTGCGGATGAAATTAACCGCGCTATGCCGAGAACACAGTCTAGTTTATTAGAATCGATGGAAGAACGACAAGTAACGCTTGAAAAGCAATCTACCCCTCTTCCGAAACCGTTCTTTGTCATTGCGACGCAGAATCCAATTGAATCACAAGGAACTTTTCCTCTTCCAGATGCACAGCTTGATCGTTTTTTAATGACAATTTCAATTGGTTATCCATCTCCAGAGGATGAACTACAAATGATGCGACGTTTTCGTAGCGACGTACCACTAGAAAGCGTCACGTCTGTTATTTCTTTAGAAGACATTTTAGAGGCACAGAAACGAGTAAAAGAAATTTTCGTATCAGAGCCGTTAGAACATTACATTATTAAACTTGCTCATGCTACAAGAAATCATGATTACATCGCTAACGGTGTAAGTCCACGTGCCACACTTGCTTTAGTGCGCGCCGTACAGGCATTAGCATTTTTACGAGGGAAAGAATATTGTACGCCTGAAGATATACAATTTTTAGTTCCTTCTATTTGGAATCACCGTATCGTCCTATCAATGGAAGGCGCATTACGTACGACAAAAAATGAAATTATGAAAAGAATTTTAAAAGAAGTTGACGTACCAGTGGAGATTGAGCAAGCATGAATGGACAGCGCGTTGTAACGGTACCGTTATTTTTCCAACTCCATATTATTCAACTAACTGTCCCAGGCGCTATACTATTTACATTTTTTATGCCACAACGAATTATTATGTTTCTCTTTTTCTTCTATTACTTATTTGCGATTTTCATTTATAAATATGTCGCTTATATAGAGAAAAGGTTTCAAGTGGTAAACGAGAAACAAACAACTCGGTTATTCCCTAATGAATCTGGACAGTTTTTCATTCATTTAAAAAATGGAGCAAATATACCACTCGTTAACGGTGTTTGTTATTTTCATTTAAATCCGTCATTACTACCACAAAAAGATCAAGGAATTGAACAAATATCAAAAACGTTATTTTCTTTTCCGTTTTCACAACCTGCTCATTCGGCGCAAAAATGGGATTTAACATTAACCGCGACGAAGCGTGGTGTGTTTCAAATTGAACAGTTCGAATGCGTTTTGAAAGATCCTTTTCATCTTTTAACTGTACATTTACCTATTTTCGATAAATTACGAACTGAAATTATTGTGTACCCTTCTCCTAAGGAAGTAGCAGGTTTGCAAGAACTGCAGCAACTTTTAAATGGATCTCACCGAACGAATTTTTCTTTTTACAATGATGAAACATCTATTATTGGAGTTAAACGATATGAACGTGAGTCTTTCCGTTCTATTCATTGGAAAGCATCTGCTAAAATGCAATCATTACAGGCGAAGCAATATGAGCCTGTAAAAAATTATAGTTGGACGATTTGTCTTTCTTTAGCTGCTGATCGCGGGTTTGGTTGGAAGGATAATATAGAAGACCTTATTTCATTTGCAACATACATTTGCCAATACGCAACGAAGCATCAAATACCATATGAATTATTCATTAGTGCATTAGCTGAAGGTGGTCCTCTTCACTTACCATTAAATGAAGGACAAACACATTACGGAATATCTTTAGAGGAATTAGCGCGTATTTCAGATGATAGTACGTTACTTCCGAAACAGGGATTTCTTCATTATGTAACGAGAAAAAGAGAACGATCGTCTACAATGATATACATTGGTTTACAGAGAAATGAACTCCCTCTTCTCTCTCAGCCTACGTTTCTCATAAATAACGAAGGGATGGTGGAACAACTTGAAAACTTGGCTCTATCACGTTCATGACTTTATTCTGCTCCTCCTCCTTTCATTATTAACGGAAAGAGATGAACTTGTTGCTGTTGCTATATTTTTAGCAACAGGCTATATGGGTGTATTTCTAATTCATACATTTATGAAGAAAAGAACAATAGGATTTGTCATACTGTTACTTACTCAAATAATCGGTTGCTCAATCCTTCTTTCTTTCTCTCTATTTGGCACAATTATGTTACCGCTTTTCTTCTTTATCGTACATGTAGTCGGTCCTGGATATCCAGTTCAAAAGTCATTAGGTGGTATTGTATGGTTCGTCTTTTCAGCTATATTTTATGCACCTTTTCCACCATTATGGAAATTGTTACTATTAGTCTTACACATTATGATTGCATTTTGGTTAACAGGTTCCAATCGTAATCAGCAGTTATTACGTTTTACTTCTATTATTACAATTGGAACATTTAGCGCTTTACTTATTCTAGTATTCCCTTATGTACGTCTTATTTTTTCTTATATTGTCCAAGTAGTTGCATTAGGATTCGGATATGCTATCAATCCGTTATTTTCAGCAGCTGAATCCAAAGAGACAGACGATTTTTGGTCGAATAAAGGAAATCTAAAAGACCCTCAAATTAAGGAGGAATTTGGACAGCGTGATTT
The DNA here is from genome assembly GCF_022663605.1 of Bacillus cereus group sp. BfR-BA-01379. Lineage (NCBI taxonomy): Bacteria > Bacillati > Bacillota > Bacilli > Caryophanales > Bacillaceae > Bacillus > Bacillus cereus group sp. BfR-BA-01379. The sequence goes on along the minus strand of NZ_JAKUFT010000008.1, from coordinate 82,332 downwards.
TGATCCAACTCTCATAAATAGCATTACAATTATAGTATGTACAACCATTGCTATTTACGTCGTTTGGAAAATAATAAAAAGACGAAAACAATTCAGTTTACCAAATATGCCTGTCTTCGAATCTACTATCATTACTGATAAAGAAGGTATGAGCCAAAAACGTTTGAGACGAAACAAACCACCACATAACGAAATTAGAAAAGAGATTTTCAAACTTGAAAGTAAGTTAACTCCTCCTTTAAATAGAAAACGAGGAGAAACTGTTGAAGCATGGTTAGATAGAATAAATATTGAAGAAAATGTAAATATTGAGAGTCATATTATTATAGATGCTTATAATACAGTACGTTATTCAAATGGTGAGGATATGGTGCTACTTCAGGAATTTAAGGAGGAGGTTCATAAGCTTTATATGTATCAGAAGAGTTTGAAGAAAAGAAAGAAATAACATAACAAAAAGACTCCTATTTTCATAGGAGTCTTTTTATACTTCTACGTTACTTTTTAAATTGAAGCGTTTTTCCCTGCTTCAATTTCTAATGACTCTTCATGCCACCAAAGTGTTTCTTCAGGGTCTTCTTTAGCAATTTGGTGTGCTTCTTTTTTCGATTCTACTGTAGGATATGAACCTTTTAGCGCACGTCCTGATGTTGTAACGAATAATACACTAAATACGACTAATCCAATAACACTAACACCTGCTAAATAAAATGCTGGTGCAAGCGGGTTACCAGTTGCATGAACTAAGTATGAACATACGAGCGGCGTTGTACCACCGAATATCGATACAGAAATATTAAATGAGATCGAAAGCGCTCGATAACGTACATCGGTGAAAAAGAGTGATGGTAATAACGAAGGTAATGTTCCTTCATATACGCTTAGGAAGAATCCTAAAATGAAAATACCTGCAAATATAGCTGCAATATGTCCGTTACCGATTAGTAAAAATGCTGGAATTGCAAATACTGTTAAACCAAGTAAACCAATTTGCACGACGCGTTTATTACCAATTTTATCACTTAATTTACCGAAATATAGTGCTAGTGGAATCATAAGTGCCATCGTAATAGAAATAATTAATAAGCCAGTTGTTTCTTTGACTTTAAGTACTTGAGTTAGATAAGAAGGAATATACGAAAGAATCATATAGTTCGTAATATTAAAGAAGGCGACAATTACTGTGCTTAATAAGAAGTCTTTTTTGTGATATTTTAATATATCCATAAATGAAAATTGTTCGTTGTCTTCAGATTCCTCTTGTGCTTTTTCCATCTCTTCAAAGATGGGAGATTCATCTAAATGACGGCGTAAATATAAACCGACCAAACCAATTGGTGCAGCTATTAAGAAAGGAATACGCCAGCCCCAGCTGAGCATTTGTTCATCTGTTAACAATAACGTCAAAATGGTAACAATTACCGATGCAGCAATGTAACCTGAGAGTGTTCCAATTTCAAGACCACTACCGAGTATACCACGCTTTTTATCTGGAGAAGATTCTGCGATATAAACCATTGCACCTGAATATTCGCCGCCTGTAGAGAAGCCTTGAATCATTCGGGCAACTAAAAGTAGTATTGGTGCCCATACACCAATTTGTTCATAGGTTGGTAGTAATGCGATGAATAATGTAGAAAGTGCCATTAAAATAATAGTAGTACTTAACACGATTTTTCGGCCGTACTTATCTCCTATTCTACCAAAGAATACACCTCCGATTGGTCGAACGAGAAAGGCTGCTGCAAATGTACCGAATGTAAGTACAAGTTGCAATCCACTATTATCAACACCTGAGAAGAATAATTGACTTAAAATTACCGCTAAATACGCGTATAATCCGAAGTCAAACCACTCCATTGCATTCCCAATACCAGTAGCAATTACTGCTTTCCTGGCTTGTTTAGGATTGACAATATTAACGTCTTGAGGTTCAAAATTTAAATCATTATTTTGTTGCATACAATAAAACAGCTCCTTATTTAATTTAACTTCTTTAAGCACACCTTCTCTTATTGAATAAATTAATTCGAAGCACTTAAGGAAAATTAATGTCTCCTTATCTGTTATTATTGTTTCACATAATTAATTATTTGTCCAATGAGATGCTCTCTAAGTTAAGTAATTTTAGTATTTTAAAAAGCTGAAGAAGGCGCTATATGAGTACCTTTTTCAGCTTTTTATTTTTTTACGTAAATTTATTTTTTTACCACTATTTTCTTCCTATTTGCATTAACAATAAGGTGATTTTTCATTAAAGTTTTTAAACACTTGTAGCTGCTAAACTTTGCATACAAGAAATAAACTCCTTAACAAATGCATCAATTTCTTCTTTAGTAATTATATATGGAGGAAGTAAACGAATGATATTCCCTTGTGTAACGTCAACTAACATCCCTTTCTCCATTAACTCTACTTGTAAATTCTTTACGTTTTCATTTGTATCATTCAAACTAATTCCAAACATCATGCCAGCATGACGTACTTCCCCAATATAATACGAATTTTCTTTCTGAATTTCTTGCAATTTATCATGTAAATATAGTGACGTTTCATACGCTTCTTGCATTAAACCATCGTCAATCAATGTGTTTAATACTGTTAGCCCTAAAGCCGTTCCCATTGATGAATGAGCAAATGTTGTGCCGTGATCTCCTGGTGCAAATACATCACATAACTTTTCACCTACAATGATTCCTCCAAGCGGTATCCCGCCTCCTGCTCCTTTACCAATTTGAATAATATCTGGTGTAATATTAAAATTTTGATAAGCAAATAGTTTACCAGTTCTCCCCATACCACTTTGTACTTCATCAACGATAAGTAATACATTATATTTCTCACATAAGTTTTGAACACCATGTAAATATTCACCTGATAAAGGATAAATACCCCCGCTTCCTAAAACCGGCTCTAGCATAATCGCAATTGGATTTTCTTTAACAATTGTTTCTTCTAATTGCTCTATATTCTCTCGCGCTACTTCATATACAGAAATCGATGTTTTCGGGAAATTTTGATATACATTTTCTTGTCTCGTAAAATGAAGTGCTCCTAACGTACGCCCGTGGAAACTATTCTTCAGCACTACAATTCCTTCACGTTCTTCACCCGTATTAGCTCTATATTTATCAATTAATTTTAATGTCGTTTCTGTCGCTTCCGTACCAGAGTTTGTAAAAAAGACTTTTCCGTTTTTTAAAGAGCAATCGACTAATTTCTTTGCATATTCAATAGCAACTGGGTTTAAAAAATGAAATGGTAGATGCAACGATTTCGTAACTTGTTCCATTGTCGTTTGCACGATTTTCGGGTGATTATATCCTAATACATTCACTCCGACACCAGAAAATAAGTCTACATACTCTTTACCATCCACATCATAAAGCTTACATCCTTCTCCTCTTTCTATCGCAACCTTCGTACGACAGTAAGTAGGCATCATATATTCTTTATCTAATTGAAACCAATCCGACATTTTAAATTCCTCCTAGTTATTTTCCCTGTTTATTTATGTTCATTTTCTATAAAGTCATGTATAAATTCATTTTTAAGATTGAAATTTTAATAGTAATTTTCTTCCCGATATTCATTTTTCCATAATTTCTTCTATTCCAACAGGTCCACTACATACTCGTTTTTTTCATCTAGCGGTCTGTAGCTATTTTGAACTTTGCGTGTCATTCATAATCAACGCTATAAAATCATATTTAGTAACAATGGACAAAAAAGATTTGGAGGCTATTTCGATGGATGAAAACAACGATAAACAGGAGAAACCTTTACTAGGGAAAGACTTTAATGAAAGTGGAGAACGTAATGAACAAGCTACACTTCACTCTCAAACAGTTGGTTCACGTGGACCTGTTCTAAAGCAAGATAGTGTACTTCACGAGACGTTACAAGAATTTATTCACGAAAAAATTTTAGAAAGACCTGTTCACGCAAAAGGATTTGGTGCGTTCGGTTATTTTCAAACAATTTATCCCATGTCTGAACATACGACACTAAGCTTTCTACAAAGTTCTAATGAGAAAGTTCCTGTTATGGTGCGATTTTCATTAGCTGTTAGTACGAAAGGAACACCTGACACTTCAAGAAATGTACGCGGTTTTGCTACAAAATTTTATACAAAGGAAGGCATTTTCGATCTTTTATGTAACCACATCCCTGTCTTTTCTGTTCGTGATCCAATGCGTTTCCCAGAAACAATTCAAGCGTTATTACCTTCACCTAAAAATAACTTACTAGACCCGAATAGATTTTGGAGCTTTGTCGCTAGAGCACCTGAATCCATTCATTTCGTTGTCCATTTATACTCTGATGTTGGTACGGCCAAAAGTCTTCGACGTATCCCAGGACATAGTGTAAATACATATGTTTGGAGAAATGCAGAAGGTAACCGCAAGTATGTAAAGTATCATTGGTACCCATTTGAAGGTGTACAAATGATTACTAATGAGGAAGCGAATAAACTAGCTGCTGAAAACCCTGATTATAGCGGGAAAGATTTATATGATGCAATTGCAAATGGTAAGCCAGTAGAATACGGTTTATATGTCCAGCTCATGGATCCGAAAGATGAAGAACATCTTTCTTATGACCCTTTAGATGATACAAAAATATGGGATGAAAAGTCGTACCCTCTTATACCAGTAGGCAAAATGGTATTAAATAAAAATCCTGAAAATTATATGGAGCAAGTAGAAAAAGTCGCCTTCTCCCCTTCTAATTTACTAGACGGTGCAGAACTATCAGATGATAAAATGTTGCAAGGACGCGCTAACATTTATAGTGATTCTCAAAGAAGAAGAATTGGATCTGAATTCCGCAAATTACCGATTAACCAACAGCAAAATTGGACACCTGCTAATCAAATTACGAGCGGTGACGGAAGATACGTTGAAGGTAAACTTGAAAGAACTTCTATTACGAAACAGGATGACTTTACGCAGCCTGGCGAATTTTATGCGAAGTTAAAACCGATTGAAAAAGAACATCTTGCTGAAAATTTAGCTGGTGATTTGAAAGTTATCTCCGAAGATATTAGAAAGGTCGTTTTAGGGTATTTTCATAAAGTGTCAGCTGATTTGGTGAAGAGGATTGAAAGTGCGATGCAAAAGCTTTAAGTATATAAAAAAACGTCATTTTAAAAATAAAAAATGACGTTTTTTTATGGCAAAATCACTAGGAATTTCTACCACTTCATTTACAATTATCAACAAATTTTCCTCACTTAAAATTCCGTTATTTCATTTTAGATTATGGTACTCATTTCTCTTTTTCATATAATCTTTTTCACATTGCAACGGCTTGAATTTCACTTTTTCCCTTTCTTCTTTTTCGTTTCTATAACGATCCATTCCCCTTTTTCAACATCTAGGTTTAAGTGTTTCATTACATTGATATTATCTTTTTCTTTATAAAGTAAAAATGCTTCTTGCAATGCCACAAATAAACTAGGCTGCTCTCTAAATCCACCACTATCATAAATTTTAGTTAGCGAATTATAATAAGAATCATTTTCTCTTCCGCCATACATTAAATGTGCAGCATCCAGGTCTCTTTGGCTCACTTCCCAAAAACTGTGTTCATCAATATTTAAATCAAACGTAGATTGAATGTCCCTCATAATGTTTTTCACATACTTCTCATCTCGAATTTCCCTTTTTTCAAGACAATCAGAAGATAGCTCTGGTGCATCTGTTTGAGAATGTACAACTTGTTGAATAGATACACATAATATAAATACACTTAAAATATACAATATTTTTTTCATACTTACGTTTCACCTCAAGTAATTTAGATACTATATTATTTGAGGCTCACAATATTCTTATGCTAACAATGTGAAAGGCCCTATAAATTGGACTTTTATAGGGCCTTTCATATTAACATTGCTTTATCAAATTCACCGGTGAGTCCAGTACCCTACTATTTTTCACATCATATAGCCCTATAGGTGTTACCCGTATAAAAGGCAAGTGCGTCGCAGAAAAGAACAAAATGGTAAATGCCGGATCGTCATACGCGTAACCACGCTCTTGTAGTAATTTCACCATCTGTTTCTCTTCCTGTATTAATTCATTCATTTTCAAATTAGACATAATCCCGAGCAATGGTAATGCGATTTCGTGTAATACTTCATTCTTTTCAGCTATTACTATTCCCCCGCCAAGCTCTTTTACTCTATGAAAAGCTATAAGCATATCTTCTTTATTTTTTCCAATAAGAATGATATCTCCGGTACCAGAATACGAGCTAGCAAGACCTCCTAATTCTTTAGCAAAGCCTTTGACAACTGTATTCACTCGCCACGTACCGTCACGAGCAATCATCATAAGAAAACACTCATCATGATCTAGAGAAAGTTCATCACGGTTTAAATCAATTTCAGTCGTGTATGGTTTAGTTATAACGTTATTTAATAATTGTATACCCACTTTTTGAGAAAAAATCATATCCTCTTTTTCTATAGACCAGTTTAATAATAATGGTGTTACTTTGAATTGACTCCATTCTATTCGTACTGATTCATTATTGTTTATTCCGTCACGCTTCACCCATTTTCCTTTTGCAATTACACTTATTGGAACCGGGTTTTCTTTACTTTCCAAAATATTTATATTAGCAATTCTACCTGTCGCAATTGAACCGTGTAGATGCTCCATATTATAATAACGAGCGATATTATAGCTTGCCATATGATAAGCATCTATTATTGGCACTCCTTGTTTTATCGCGGTTGATATCATTACGTTTGTCATTCCATTTTCATAAAATGAAGGATGTGAGCCGTCTGTAGTAAGAATGAATCTATCAAACTGTTTTACTCCTAGTTCCAACAATTCTTTCAGTAACACTTCTAAATCTGGGCGGATTGAAGAATTTCTTAAGGAAACCGTGTAACCTTGCATAAGACGAGCAAAAGCTTCCTGTCCTGTCATCGCTTCATGATCACAATCTGTACCTAACAGTTTTAACTTCGCTAAAGTCGTTTCAGATGCTCCTGGAAAATGCCCTTCTACTTTTTTATGTAATCGTTTCGTTTCCTGCACCCAATGTAACATTTCATCATCGCCATGTAATAACTTTGGCCACGCTGTTAGCTCGCCGCCTTGAAGAACTGCTTTATGCATTAGCCACTCTGTTATTTCTTCACGATTAAATAAAGATTCCCCGTTTTGCAATTCGGTCTGTCCATCAAAACGACACCACCAATACATACTTGCTGGGATTTTTTCAAAATCATCTAATAAACGAAATGATTCTTCACGTTGTAATGTGAAAAATAAAGTTAAATTATCATTAATAAAAGTCGTCGTCCCAAATTGCATCGCATAATTTGCTAACGTCTCTGGGTTATATAATTGATACGGATGTGCATGCGGTTCTATGTAACTAGGAACTACATACTTTCCATCACAATCAATGACTTCACATTCTTGTAGTTGCGCTGGTAGTTTTTCTCCTACATAGACAATACGGTCATCATAGATCCAAATATTTGCTTGCCCCCACTCGCGCATGTAGGAATTTAAATACGTTGCATTCTTAAATAAAATGTGCGGACTTCTTTTACCATCTATTACTTCAACATGTTCTCTTAATTGCTTGTTACTCCATCTAAACTGATTTTCTCCCAATGAATTTCACTCCACATCTATTTACTTTTATTTATTAAAATAAAAACAATTAACAAACTAAAGTATTCTCCATTCATAATTCCCCTGTATAACCCCTGTCCCCTTCATTATATGGAATGATTGTAAAAATAACAATTTTCAAAATTCAGTACATACCTCTTTGATTCTCAATAAAAAAGGATGCTATATAATCGACATCCTTTTTTATACTAAACTATATGATTGAATTACACTTGATGTCATACTATGAATGCTATTACTGTCCTTGAAAACAGGATCCCATTCTTTTCATTTATTTCTTAAATTCAATTTGCATCATTTTATTAAACTGCGTAAGAATATCAGCCGGACCTAAAGAGTTCACATTGACAGCAAATGTATGCTTGCCTCCAATTACTCCACCAGCAAAAGTCATAAACCCAGGAATTGATCCTCCGTGACCCCATACTGAGACACCATTTGGAAGTTTAGTCTCATAGATTCCAAGACCATATCCATCACCAACCCCTTTTCCTTCTACAGGAACTGTAGTAAGCATTTCTTTTCGCTCGCGTTCCTTCAATAACTTACCACCAAGTAAGGATGAAAAGAACTTATTTAAATCGTCCGCATTAGAAATCATATCTCCAGCTGCATTAGCTAAACTCGGATTATAATACGTCATATCTTTCAATTCACTTTTTTCATCAATTTTCATATATCCACTTGCATGATTCTTACCTGGAATAACGGGTGAATTCCCTGGTAAAAACGTATTTGATAGATCCAAAGGTTCAATAATGCGCTTTTCGATTTCTTCTGCGTAACTATTACCCGTTATTTTTTCAATAAGCATTCCTAGTATTACGTATCCTGTGTTTGAATACGACCAACCTTTACCTGGCGAAAAATCTGGAGGTAGAGCAAGTCCTATCTTTACTATTTCTTCTGCTGTATACGTTTTTTTCGAATTCATAATATCAGCGTCTTTTGACTTTAAATAATTAGCTATACCACTCGTATGATTCAAAAGTTGACGTATCGTAATTTGATTGCCATCATAACCATTTCCTTGAATGAGGCCGGGCAGCCACTTTTCAATCGAATCGTCAAGCTGCACACGATTTTCTCCTACTAATTGAAGAACAGTCGTAGCAGTAAAAGTCTTCGTCACACTTCCAATCCGAAAACGATAATCCGATTTCATTGGTTTCTTACTATTTAAATCCGCCAAACCAGCATTATAACTACTAATTTTCCCGTTATTATACGTCTTAGCTAATACCCCTGGCGCTCCAATTTGGATTGTTTCCTGCATGACTTGTTTCCAACCATTCCGATTCTTTTGATCATGTGCTTCTGATGAATTAGAAATATTTTGAATAGACTCTGCTTTCACAGTAAAACCGGGTGTGAATAAAGTAGTACCCGCTAATAAAACTGCCAAACTCGCTAACTTAATGGAATAACATTTTTTCATAAGGCTTTCTCTCCTCTATTCATATCGTATTGATTCAAGCTATACTTTCATCCTAAATGATAAAACTCTCTTTTTTCTTATCCATTCCTTACGAAATACTTACTTTCAAAATTAGACGCCTAGATGAGAAAAAGTAATGTATGAAAATAAAAAAAGAACGTGTTTTCAATTTATGAAAACTCGTTCTTTTACATATTTAAAACCCTATATCAACTTTTTAGTTCATTTACTTTTACCATCCTGTACTAGCGTTCATGCCATTCCCGATAATAGTAAGTATTAATGGCCACAGCACTGGTGCTAACGTAAGAAATAGATTAAGCAGTATAAGTATTCTATATCTCCCAGGAATATTATAATTTTTACGATTAACAAATAATACAAAAACTAATAATATTATGGTCGTTACAAATAAAAGTAACACTAACAACCAATACCAAACCATTAAACTGAGACTCCATGGCTGTAATAGCTCGTGTACAATACCAAAGGTGATTCCCAATACTGCAAAACTAAAGGTAGTAACTGTTGCTTTGATAAACAATTTACTCCATTTTTTATCGTATGTATACTTACAATATAAATCTATTAACGTGTATAAAGATAAAAAGGCCATGAATACACCTACCCAAGACAATAACCAGTCTCCACCTCCTCTAACTAACATAAGCAGAAACCAACACATCCCTGCTGCAGAAAAAACAAAGGAAAGGAGTATGTTTTTCAATACCGGTTTCATTCTATTTTCACACCCTTACAAAAATTTAATTATAAATTATATTTTTTTATTTACATGATACCCGTAATTGATTTATCTCTTTTTCATTCTATATTGATGAAGTGAAGATAACCTCAAAAAAAATTCAACGAGCAATACTCTACTAAGGCTACCTTTTCCATTGGTAGAGATATAAAAAAGTAAGTATACATTACCATGTAATTAAATATAAGTAAATGAAATCAATTTACAGTTAATTTCATTTACTTATATTAATGTCACGCTTTCCCGTCTCGCTCTATCCATCGTACAGTCCTCTCTACATCTAACTCCGTATAAGTCTTTTCTCCATATCGGACAGACTCATATATCGGAATAATATCTCGCGTTCTACAAATTCTGCTTAACCATTGTTGCATCGTTTCATAGGACCTTCGCTGTTCGTGAAAAGGTAAAGTTCTTTCCCATTCAACTAACGTTTTCCTTATCGTATCTTTAGGTATCGGCTGTTCAAACTGATGCATCACTTTCTTGTTCTTTTCGGTTTTACCCGTATTTTCTTTTGTTATCGAATGTTTATCCTGTTCTATTTCTGAATTCGTTACCTTTTTCCTCTTTAATTTATAAAAAGCATATAGAATCACCACTGCAATAATTACATAAAAAACGACACTAATCCATGCATTTGAAAGAACAGAAAACACATCAGTCCATGAATTTTTTCGTACAAAAAGTGGAATTTCCCTATCTATTTTTGTTCTTGTATCTACAACTCCTGTTTCTTCATCTATAATTCTTTCAGGTTCATCAAACTGTGCGTCTACAGTAGTAAAATCATAATTTCTTTCCGATATTGTCTCCGTCTTACTAGAAAAAAGCCCTTTTACTATGTCTTGCACATGCACAACACCTTGTGATAACGTTATCGCACTAACCGTAAAGAAAAGTATCATGAAAACTCTAATACTCCAAATCTTCACCTTCATATGTCGCTCTTTATTAGCCATGACATAACCCCCTTCTTATTCTTTAATTACAACCCATTTATTCGTTCTGCTGTTTTTCCTTGGGGAAGTACCAAGAATTAAAGGCACTGCATCCAATTCTTTTCGACGAAAGCCTGCTGTGTAAAAATAAGTAGAAGATACAGGGGTATCTTGGTCCGATATTGAGGCGAGTACTTTTAATACATTTTGCAAATGTTTCCGGTTATGACCGTTCTTTATATGCAACAATCCATTATCTTTTACGCTATTGATCCAAACTTCAAATGAACAGTTTTGAATAAGCAGCTGTTTACATATGCCTGCTGTTAATTCAATGAGTTCCTCTGTATCATTTCTCAAAGAAATACCGCTTTTATTTTGCAAGTTGAGATATATCGCATATTTATCTGATTGTGTTCGCTCGTACTTTTTCGCGGTTATCGTCCCTGTTTTCGCTGTTGCACTCCAGTGTATAGAACGAAAATCTTCATTTTCATACGACTTCACTCCCATTACTTTCGTTTCATCATATAAGGGTGATGACATCGCTTTTCGAAACCCTCGTGACCATTCTTGTAATTCAGGAACTTGCATTTTCGGAACAGCTGGTAAAACTAAATAGGACGGCGTTTCAACCTGTTTATATGTTATATGGTTCGTTATGAATCCAAAAGGATCAGTAATGACAATTTCAACTTCTTCCCATTTCGCAATTCCTCTTTTTACAGCTACAGCTTGTAAATCAAATGAAACTGACTCTCTTCCTTTTAAATGTACATTCATATAATAATTTGAACCTGTATTCGTATTTTTGTTTATTTCATCATGATTCCAAGTTAGCTTATTTTCACATTTAAATCGAAATACGATATTGAAAATAGGGAATAACGACTTGTTTGAAATTTTTATTTTGCACACATTCGCTTCACCTATAAAAACAGTTGAATTCCCTTGACTGTATTCCCATTCAACACGAGATACTTTACGTATGTATACATGCATCGCACCTATTAAAATTACATACAAAAATACGAGAGATAAAAACAGTAGATTACTTGAAAATACACATAAAATAACGGCTACAACTGACATAACTCCCATTACGAAAGGCTCCGCTAAAGATGTATACACAAGCTGTTGATTCATCGTACATTCTCCACTGGCACATTAATCATGTGAAGAATTTCTTTCATGATTTGTTCTTTCGTCGTTTTCATCTCCCCCTCAATCGTTAACGTTAAACGATGAGCGCAAACAGATGCTGCGAGTGTCTTAATATCATCTGGCGTACAATAATCTCTTTCATTTAATATTGCCCTTGCTTGAATCGCTCTCATAAATGCCAATGTCCCCCGCGGGCTTACTCCAATTTCAATTAACTCATGTTTACGCGTTGCCTCAATAATTTCAAGTAAATAATCTTGCACATCATTCCCTACTAACACTTCTTTTGCACGTTTTTGCACTGTAATAATTTCTTCAGTTGAAATAATTGAATGTAACGTTGCTAACGGATCATTCATTTGGAAACGATTCATCATCTCCTTTTCTGCTTCTCTCGTAGGATAGCCTTGGCGTATAGTAAGTAAAAATCGATCTAACTGAGCATCAGGTAAAGGAAATGTACCGGCCGATTCAAGAGGATTTTGCGTTGCAATAACTAAAAAAGGTTCTGGTAATGAATGTGTCTGTTTCGCAATTGTCACAGTACGTTCTTCCATCACTTCGAGTAACGAAGATTGTGTTCTCGGTACAGCACGATTAATTTCATCCACTACTACTATATTTGCAAAAATAGGACCTAACCTCGTTTTAAATTCCGATTCCTTCACATTAAAATATTCGAGACCTATAACATCGCCCGGCAAAGTATCCGCTGTGAATTGAATTCTTTGAAATTTAGCGTCTACACTTTTAGCCAAACTTTTTGCTAATGTTGTTTTTCCCGTCCCAGGTACATCCTCTAATAAAATATGTCCCCTTGCTATAAGAGCTATAGCTGCAAGTTCAATCGCTTCATCTTTTCCTATAATAACCTTCGAAATATTGTTCGTAATTTTCTTTAATGTACTCATATATGTATCTCCTAACTTTATTTATTCTGAAAATTAAGAATTATTTATTTCCAAATTATAACACCTCGTGGTAGAAGTAAATATATTCTTATAAAAATAAAAAAAGATGACCCAGCAACACGCTAAAGTCATCTTTTTCACCAAATTATTTTACTAACTCTCCATTATAAGCTTTTATATCTAGAGGAGCAGTTAAAAACTGTTTTACTTTACTAACGAAAGATGTGAAGTGTTCACTCGTATTATGACTTGCAACTGCCTCTGCATCTTTCCATACTTCCACCATTGTATATACATTTTCTTTTTCCGTATCTTTATAAAGATCATAAGATACATTTCCACTTTCTTCTCTTGAACTATGAATGAGCGGACGAATTTCTTCTAAAAATGATTGTTGTTTTGCTGGATCTACTTGAAATATTGCGTGAATAATAATCATGGTGTTTCTCCTCTCATATCTCACTTATTTCTGTATTTATAAAGTGAAACTTTAATCAGTGGGGGTTTTCTTCATCCCCCACTGATTATTAGTTGAACCAATCGGACTTTTATGGGCAGTTGATCCCCCACCTAACTTCTTTGCTTTCGCTAAATTTTGAGGTGGGGGTCTTACTGCCCATTAAAGCGGGATAAAATTACTTCCACTCAGCCACTTTTTCAACTGGAAGACGTACTGATTGGTAACCACTGTCAGCAGCTTTTCCGATTGAAATTAACATAACTGGTACGTAACGTTCTTTATCTAAACCGAATGCTTCTGCGATTTGGTCTTTTTCAAATCCGCCAATTGGACAAGTGTCATAACCGTGCGCACGAGCTGCTAGCATAAATTGCATTGCTACAAGACCACCGTCAATTAGTACTGTGTCTTTCATTACTTCTGGTGTAACCATTGAGAAGTAACCTGAAAGTTTTTTCATTTGATCTTCTTTTACTTCTGCTGGCATTAAACCGCGCTCTACTGCTGTACCGTAAATTTCTTCTGCGTTATCAAAGTTGTTTAAATCGCCAAATAAAGCGATCATCGCTGAAGATGTTTCTACTTGAGATTGATTGAATTTCGCAAGTGGCGCTAGTGTTGCTTTCGCTTCGTCACTTTCAATCACTAAAAATCTCCATGGTTGCATGTTTACAGATGATGGTGCAAGTGTTGCCTCTGTAAGAATTTCTGTCATTTCTTCTTTACTAATTTTCACTGAAGGATCGTACTTACGAATTGAACGGCGTCCTGTTAAAATTTCGTTAAAATCATTTGTTTTTACTGAGTTAGTCATAGTTGAATTCTCCCTTTTTTATAGTTCTTTTATATTTTCTTGAATGTGATTTAACATAGTTAAAAGATTATCGCGCTGTTCTTCACTTAACCCTTTAAATGCTGAAGCTGCAAAACGTTCTTTTTCCTCTTGAAACGCCTGAATTTTATTTCGTCCCTCCTCAGTTAGAGAAACCAATGTAATTCTATTATCATCTGGATTTTTACGTCTTGTAATCATTTCATTTGCCTCAAGCTGCTTTAAATGCCTCGTTATCGCAGCATTATCAATATTCACTTCTTGTTGAAGTGCTTTTTGACTAATTTCACCTACTTCATATAACTGAAGTATAAGCTCTAATCGAGACTGGCTCATACCCGTACAACCTTCAAACTTCGAACTTACTTCTTTATTTAGAAAGTGTAATTTATATAAAATAATCGCTTCTTTTGAGCATGAACTTGTCAAACTACCCCTCCTTTACATACAAAACAAAAATGTTTGATGTATCAATAGTTGATATGTCAATTAATATAATCTATATCGATTTAGAATGCAAGCATTTTGTTTTCATTTATATTTTTCCAAATTAAGGCGCTTTGTCGCGTTACAAATAATGTTAATTGCACTATAATAGTACTAATTCAAATGACTGGAGAGTGATTGTAATGCGGCAATACACAAATAGAAATGAGGAATTAAAAATGGGAAATGAAATGAGGATATTCACATATGACAACAATAAATATAGGGATTGTCGCGCACGTAGACGCTGGCAAGACGAGTTTGACTGAGCGTATTCTTTATGAAACGAATGTGATTAAAGAAATTGGCCGAGTAGATAGTGGTAATACGCAAACTGACTCAATGGAATTAGAAAGACAACGCGGAATTACGATTAAAGCATCTGTCGTCTCTTTCTGTATCAATAACTTAAAAGTAAATGTCATTGATACACCTGGACACGCTGATTTTATCGCTGAAGTGGAGCGATCATTTCGTGTTCTAGACGGTGCAATTTTAGTTATTTCTGCCGCTGAAGGTGTGCAAGCGCAAACAAAAATTTTAATGCGAACATTACAGAAACTAAACATACCGACTATTTTATTCGTTAATAAAATTGATCGTAGTGGCGCAAATACTGAAAAAGTTATGAAGCAAATAAAAGAGATTCTTTCAAATGAAGCATTCCCTTTCTACTCTGTAGAAAACGAAGGAACGAAAGAAGCACGAATTATTGCATACAAATCATATGACGATTATATGGAACTGTTAGCACCATATAATGAATCGTTACTTGAGTCATATGTAAATAATGAAATCGTACCAGACACACGATTAAGAAAGGAACTCATTAAACAAATAGCGCAAGCAAATGTGTTCCCTATCTTTTTCGGTTCAGCTATGACAGGTATGGGAGTAACTGAACTGCTCGAAAATATTTCAACCTTATTTCCAGCTAATAAGCCTGCTGAAAATGAAACATTATCCGGTGTTGTGTTTAAAATTGAACGTGAACCTTCTGGGGAAAAGATTGCATTTGTAAGGATTTTTTCAGGTCGTTTACACGTTAGAAAATATGTTGATATACAGCGTGATGACGCTCTGGCGCATAAAGAAAAGATTAAGAAAATATGCATGTTTCATAACGGAAATGCTGTTCAAGCTTCAATCGTTTCTAGCGGAGAATTCTGCAAAGTGTGGGGACTGAGTGATATTAAAATTGGTGATATTATCGGTGAACGAACGGATTATATAAAAGACATTCACTTTGCCGAACCACAAATGGAAGCTGCTATTGAAGCATTACCAAACGAACGTATTCATGATCTATACGCTGCACTTATGGAGCTATGTGAAGAAGATCCGCTCATTAAAGTGTGGAAAGACGATATTCATAATGAACTATATATTCGTCTTTTTGGTGAAGTACAAAAAGAAGTAATTGAAACAACTCTTTTGGAGAAATACAATTTGCAAGTTACTTTCTCAAATACGCGTGTCGTTTGTATTGAGAAGCCCATTGGCATAGGGAATAGCGTTGAAGTAATGGGCGAAAAAGCGAATCCATTTTACGCAACAATCGGCTTTAAAATCGAACGTGGTGAACTGAATTCTGGCATAACATATAAGTTAGGTGTTGAACTGGGATCACTTCCATTAGCATTTCATAAAGCAATTGAAGATACTGTATTTCAAACGTTAAAACAAGGTTTATACGGATGGGAAGTTACGGACATTATCGTCACGTTAACCCATACAGGTTATGCTAGCCCGGTTACAACAGCAAGTGACTTTAGAAACTTAACACCACTCGTTTTAATGGCTGCTTTAAAGCAAGCTGAAACATGTGTATATGAACCAGTAAACAAGTTTGAATTGAATGTACCGGAGCACGCAATTAGTACCGCAATGTATAAATTAGCTGCTATTCCAGCAACTTTTAGCGAGCCTAGATTATACAATGATTCTTACCAGTTAACAGGCTCATTACCTGTTGCGAAAACAGAGCATTTTAAGCGAATGCTTCATTCCTTTACAGAAGGAGAAGGTATTTTTACAACGAAGCCATTTGGTTATAATAAACTGAAGGCTCCCTTCCCTACTCGAAAACGTGTTGATTATAATCCGCTGAATCGTAAGGATTATTTGCTTCATGTGTTGAGGGCTTATTAAATAAAAAAGAGGTGCAAATTGCACCTCTTTTTTCATGTATTGATAGGTTAGTTTGTCCTAACAACTTCTTTAAGCTTTTCTATTATTTTTGCTATTACTTCGATTGAATTCTCGGTTTCAAATTCTCCTACGTTCACAGAATGGTTAGCATTTTTAATAACCTCTATCTTAAATTTAGATTTCTCTAATTGCACCATTTGATTTGCATTATATTGATGATCTTTGTCTCCAATTACTAATAACCCTTTATGATGACTATGTAGGATTGAATCAAAAATAGAATCAAAAATTAGTAAAGGTGTAAGTAGTATCATTTTTGACTGTAAAAACTCTTCTCTCTTCATTAAATCATTTGCAATTGGAATTGTTCCGAGTGACTTCCCTAAAAACATCGTATGATTGTATTGCTCACCTTTTAATACTTCCTTCATTACAGGATTAATGTCATCCATCATTACTTTCGTTATTTCTTCCATTGATTTATTCATTACCTGTTCGTCATAAGAATAATGAATATGTACTACATCTATTTTATTTTCGAGCATAAGCATCGTCGCATAATAAAATAACGGTTTATCATAATTATATCCTGAACCTGAGAACATAAAGCAAACCGTACTGGAACCTTTTTCGATATGTGTATATGGAATTACTTTGCTGTCTACATGAATCTCTTTTTTAGTCCCCTTCATCCTTTTCCCCTCCGCATACATTTACTTTTGTAAAACGATATGTTTTACGATTTCTATTATAATAAATAGTGGTTCATTATAAGTACTAAATTATTACTGTTTTTTCAAATGACATATCAGCGATATTTTATGTCTATTTTGTATACGTGTTAGCAAGTTCGTTTGCAAACTTGTTAGCACTTTTTTTATATCTCTTCTATTACATAAACCTTCACAAAAACATCATACTTAGCTGCTAACTCTTCCCGTTTCTTTTCCCTGTATTTGATTACTGTAAAGAAATGAATCACTGGCATTTTCCCGTTATGCTTCTGTTTATAAATTTGCGTAAGTTCTTCATATTTTTTTTACTTCTCTTCATCCATCGCTTCCACAAAGATGTTTTCAACCATTTCACCTTTAAGCTCTCGGATGTACGATGCTACACGTTCTCTTCTCAGTAACCTGCTACTCGTAACATGCGCGCTACTCTTGGCATAACCGGCTTTCAATGCCGCTTGTGTACCGTTAAAATACTTCACGTAATACAAACAAAAGAGCCGTTCTTGTTCCGTCAGCTCTTCATCATCTAGCATCTTTTTCAACTTGGCTTTTGTCTTGGGATTTTTTACATTGGTAACGCTCCTTTTCGCAATAATAACGTTACCTTTTAATTGTTCGTCCCATTTATCTTGTGATTTCCACTTTCTAATTTGAGATGGCTTTAAGTTTAATTCCTTTGCAATCTCAACAAGTGGCTTCTCACCATTACTTGCTTTGTATATTTCGAATGCTTTATCACGGTCTGGACTACGCTGTCTCGCCATCTACATTTCACCTGCCACCTCGCGTTCGAGCTTCTTTCGTGTAAAAGAAAAAGCACCTAAATGTGTGCTTTTTACCGAATCATCTTTTTCTATATCTTTTTCTTCCGCTTCTTTTTACTTCCTTCATTTCTTCTTGCTTAACTAGTTTTTCAAGGTATAAACGTAATAGTTTATAACCACTTTCTTTTCGCTGTTTTTCTTGTTCTTTCTGTTCTTGCTCTTTCTGCTCTCTTCTCTTTTCCTGCTCTTCCTGTTCTTTCTGTTCTTGCTCTTTCTGCTCTCTTCTCTTTTCCTGCTCTTTCTGTTCTTGCTCTTTCTGCTCTCTTCTCTCTTCCTGTTCTTTCTCTTCAATACATATGTCAACCAGTTTACTAAAGAAAATAATCTTACTATGCTTTTTTTTCCCAGGTCTCAATACGAAAAGAATAAAAGTTATGATTGTAAAAATCCAGAAACCCGTTACGGTAAATCCACTAATCTGCATAGAATCAGCGGATCCATTAATCATCTTTGCATTAACGAAAAATCCAGTGGCAAGAACAGAAAATAAAACCGTAACAGCTGGTAGAATCATTGAATCCATTTTAAGTGGATCATGGTACTCAGATAAACTTTCTATTCTTGCTTTCACATACTTTAATTCATTCTTTTCTAACTCCATTAATTTATCCTTATTAGATAGACTATCAGTATCATTAGACAACTCCTTGGTATGTACATAACTATCTACGATAAATTCAACAAATGTCTTATCTTTTTTATAAAGCAGATTTTTTTTAAAATCCTTTTGGTCCTGTTGTGTAATTATAAACACTAGCATTCACCCTCTATTTAGACATTTAAAATTAATCAAAAGTAATACTATCTTTTTATCTAAATTTTAAAGTAATATTCGAAAAATGAATAGCAAAATCTTCATTACTACACTACTCTTGTATCCAAAGTTAATGAGAAGTAACCTTTTTTATAAATTCCTTTATGTCACTTACTATGGATGTCGGCAAAGACCCACTCACAGGTAAACAAAAACAAATCACTAAAGGTGGTTTTAAAACAAAGAAAGTTACCCAGAAAGGAGATCCCAATTCTTTATATTGTAAATGTTCATCTTGTAAAAGTTTACAACCCTATAACTGAATTTGTTCATCTATAGTAAAATGTATCCATCGCTGATATGTCCAACTATGTAATTTTCATAGTAGCAACATTACAACTAGACTTATATATAAATAAAAAAAGCACTCATAATGAGCGCTTTTTTATAAATTATAACCTATCCATTTTTGTCCTAAAGATGTATTAATTAAATACCAAGCTTGTTTTACTGTAACGTTTTGATTAGCAACATAACCTACTGGTTGAGAGCCTGGATCATTGCGTATAGCCACTTTTCCTGATACATATAAACGTCCAGCACCTGCATCAAAATCACGCCATAGTGAGACTTCCCCTTGATTGAATCCCATCCATTTCTCCCCTAAAGATGTATTAACAATAAACCATGGTTGCTTTATTGTTACATATTGATTAGCTACATATCCTACTACTGTTGGATCACTTGGACTATTGAATAGTGGCTTTTTACCATAAATATAGTTTTGTAGTACTCCGACATAAGTTACAATTCTTGCATCAGAATTCCCCGCTGCCATAGCTGGTGTAGAACCAATAGCTGTAAATACTAATGCTAGTGCGAAAAATACTGCTAATAACTTTTTCATCTTTCTTCCTCCCCTTAAATCGCTTTATAATTCCATTAATTATATTACTGAATTTTCTATATATTGTAAAGGTAAAATTAGTATTATCTGACAATCATACCCTATAACTGAATTGGTTCATATATGGTAAAATGTATCCATCGCTGATATGTCCAACTATGTAATTTTCATAGCAGCAAAATTACAACTAGACTTATACAACATGATTCAAAAATAACTGAAGGAATGTTTTAAGTGAAAGGACATATTCGAAAAGAGGAAATAAATATTGTATCGTTATTGATATCGGTCCTGATCCAGAGACAGGAAAAAGAAGACAAAAGTGGTTTTCTGGTTATAAAACAAAAAAAGAAGCTGAAAATGATATAGCGAAGAAGATAACGGAGTTGAATGAAGGTACGTTTGTAGAGCCATCTAAGGTTACTTTAAAAGACTATTTGATTCAGTGGTTAGAAATGAAAAAGATGAGTGTAGAAAAGAGTAGCCTATCTACATATCAGTCTAGTATAGGCATGATTCCACTTCATAAATTAAATGTTATGCACATACAAAAATGCTATCAATCTGGAGTGAATAGTGGCATTGCAAACAACACTATACTCTTTCAACATCGGGTCCTAAGTGCAGCTTTAAATCTAGCTGTAAAACAAAATATTATTTTTAGAAATCCGGCTACTTTAGCTGTGATACGTAAAACAGAAAAAAGCTCCATCCAGACTTGGATAGAGAAAGAAGTAAAACAGTTTTTATTACACTCACAAGAATCACGATATCATATTGGATATCTTCTTGCAATAACTACAGGCATGCGTTTGGGTCATTCGGATATCTCTTTAACTTTAAGAATCTATTCTCATGTTTTACCAAATATGCAAGAAGATGCGGTGAAAGCATTCGCAAAAAACATATTTTGATGCTAATGTTTGAAAAATGTTTGAAGACCCTTTTAAAAGCACTTGAAAACATTGATTTAAAGGGGTTTGTAGGCTCACTTTTGTAAAACGATATGTTCTGTATGAACTATTACATCCTTTATTTTCTCTTTTATAAATGCTGGCTGTAAGTTATATGTGTCTAACTTTTCTACCGGCACCCACTTAAAGAAATATGTTCTACCTTCTTCTTCCAAAATATATTGCTGTGCCCCATTTGCAGGTAATTGTTTCAGCTCTATTTCATAATAAAAACTAATTTCATGAAATTTCCGTTCAGAAAGTGTAAAGAAATTTTCTACCGACCATATTAATCTCTTTATCTCAATAGGAACCGCTAACTCTTCCGCAAGTTCTCGTTTTAACGCGTCTTCACTATTTTCTAGCATTTTCACTCTTCCGCCTGGTACATACCAAAAATCTTCACCGTCACCTTGCAGAATGAGTATTTTATTATCCTGTTTACAAATTGCTCCGACGCGGTAATTAAAACATGTTTCCTCAACTTTGAATGTAAGATCCATACCGATTGCCCCCCTATATTTAATTTAAAAATTGCTATATAAATGTATGTGCTGTACAAATAAGATTACTAAATTTTTCTATTTCATTCAACGAGTTTTGAACTTTCCAATAATTACGCTTATCTTTTATCATTACAGGGATATTTATATGTTACAATACACACTAGAAAAACATTATGGGGGTACGAATGGAAACGTTATTAATCCAGCAAACTGAGAAATCAAATAAGTTTTGGAAAATCGTTGTGAAAGAAAAGGATTATGTTGTGTTTTACGGAAAAATTGACACAGCTGGTAGTGTAAAAGCGAAAGAGTTTGAAACAGAAGAAGAATGTATGAAAGAAGCTAACAAACTAATTACTTCCAAGCGTAAAAAGGGATATATCGACCCATGCCCTGGGGAAGATTACATAAAAGAAAAAACGATAACAGAAGAAGAATTTTGGGAACTTCTTGATCGCGCAAAAATGAAAGGTGAAGACCAAGAAGAACAAATAGAATGGCTTACTTCTCATCTCGCTAAACGTACAGTACACGAAATTGTAGCTTTTGATACGCATATGCATCGTATATTAAAAGATTCCTATACGTCTCGTTTATGGGCAGCAGCATATATTATTATGGGTGGCTGTTCGGATGATTGTTTTGATTACTTCCGCGGTTGGTTACTATATCAAGGAAAAGAAACGTACGAAGCATGTATTGAAGATCCAGAACGGTTAATTTCTGTATTAGAAAATTTGAGTGAGGATGACGTTCCTGAAATCGAAGAACTCACGCTATATTTCGGACAAGAAGTATATGTGGAGAAGACTGGTGACGAAGATGATACATACTTTACGCTATATCACGTCTTGTCCAATGAAAAGTTCGACGATATCGATATTGAGTTAGACTGGGATGATGATGACGAAGAAGGATTAAAAAAGATGTTTCCTAAGCTATGGGAAATGTACGGAGAAGAACCAATTGAGTGGTAGGTTAATTATACGTAAAAAAGTGCCTTGTTTCTTTAGTAACAAGGCACTTTTTCTTGATACTATGTTTAAATTGTTATCTTCCCACTTTCCCACCACTTCATAAACGTTTCTAACGAAGGAGCAACCCAAGTTCTACTATCATTTTCATGATTCCATACATATATATCATCTCTTTGCACGATTCCGTTCAAAATGGAATAACCAAACAAATCACCATTTCCGCCATCAGCAATAAATAATAAACAGTCAAATGGCATATATAAGTCCTTGAAATCAACTATATTTCTCATATTCATATTTTCAGTTTTAATTTTTGAAGTAGACCATATAAAGTCTCCGTATTCACCTTCTACACCGTTTGTTTCCTGTAATAATTGATATAACTCATTCGGTAACTCCACATGTAAACAGTTTTGTATATCAGTTAGTTCATCCGTCATAGCTGTTTTTTTCAAACTTAAGTTTGGTGAGATACTGTGAATGCTGTTTTTCCACATCACCTTTTCTCCTCCTTATGTGCCATCAAGTATATTCAAAGGACTCATTTAAATTTATTGATACCACTTTTCTAACAACTCTTTCTCCCTCTCTCCTGAAATACCTGCTTTTAATTCCCATTCATCCACACTCTTCATCCACTCATACACATCTGTAACTGTATGTTCTAACCTTCTAAAAGTAAGTCCTTCTTTTATAGCGCTATCAATACTAATAGAAAAACCACCTTTCCACGGCTTCGTTTCACCTTCTAATGAAAAAGTTTCTGGAAGCCATAAAGGCATCTCTGTCCAAGGCTGCACATTATGTTCACTCATAAACGACTCGTCTACCCAAACGAATGCAGCATCACTATTCGTAACATTTTTACACGTACTTAATAGCTCTTCCATTGTCAATTCATAGTTCGGACCTGTTACATTGTATATACCTGCTTTATTGTTTTCTGTCATATTTAGTCCCCAGTTTGCGATGTCTTTTATATCAACTATCTGCACTGGACGGTCTTTTCTTCCTGGAACTAATATTTCCCCTCCCTTTGCTACACGACCAATCCAGTATGGAAGCCGATCTGTATAATCAAACATTCCTGAAAGAAGTCCTGCTCTTACGTGTAAAACGCGCCCCGGCCAATACTTCTCTGCTTCTTTTTCACACAATACTTTCAGCGCACCGTAATACTTATAAGGAGAAACTTCACCATTCTCCACAGCCTTTATTTGATCACCCGTAGGTTCAGGTTGTAATATATAATCTTCTTTTATATAATGCGGAATCCAATCTTTATAAACGGAAAGACTTGAAATGAATATATAATGCTTTATATTATCCCGTAACACTTCTCCAACATTTCTAATGTGATGTGGAGAAAATCCACACGTGTCGACTACCGCGTCCCATTTTTGATTTATTAAACTTGAAACATCATCATTTCTGTCACCGATTAACTGCTCTACTTCAGGAAAAATTTCTTTATTTGTTCCGCGATTAAATAATGTAACTTCATGCCCTCTTTTTAAAGCCTCTTCTACAAAAGCTCTTCCTAAAAATCGTGTACCACCTAGAATTAGAATCTTCATGGTTATCCCCCATTCGTGATTGGAAATCCTTTCTTTTGTTAAACGATTTTTTACTGTGAAAAGTTACGGGGTTAGTCTAACTTTTTCTACAAGTTCAACATATGTAATTTCCATTTCATATATAATTAAAATATCGGATATTTGATTAATCACTTATACATGTAAGTAGGTGAACAATATGAATAGAAACATAGTTTATCATTCAACATTATGTATGTATTGCCTCACATCACTTGTATATATCATCTTACTGAACATAGAAAATGGTCGTAATTATTTAGGGTTTACGATGGTTATTCCACTTTTAGCTGCTATTTTATATCAGAAATTATATAAGAAACAAAAAATAGTTCATACATTTGGAATTTCACGGCCAAAAATAATAATACTAATTTTCTCTATACTATTGCCACTCCTTCTAGGACTATGTCTCCATTTTTATTTTTATATTTATAATATAAAGTTCTTATTTCATCATTGGAATGAATTAGGAATTCTCTTGCTCATTGGTCTTACAATTGCTGCTTTGTCTGCATTTTTAGAAGAAATCATATGGCGTGGAAATTTCCATTACCATTTACGAAAAAAATATTCATTAAAACAAACAGCAATCATTACTGCATCGCTTTGGTCTTTATGGCATTTACCAGTATCAATCTTTTATAAAAATTATGAGTTTCAGCTTGTAGGAATATTAAGCTTTCTCTCATTATTATTTATATTATCTATAATTTTGACATATACGAGAGAGTATAGCCGTTCTGTGATAACACCCGCAATTTTACATGGTATGTGTAATGTATTTTATTTAACAGATGGAGTAGAAACAAAATGGGATATTAGCCTAATGGAATTAATTAAATTTATCTTGCTAGTAATTGTGTTTGGCATGATGTACCTTATACATCGAAAAGTTAAAATATAGTTAAAAGTACCTAAACAAATTATAAAGTACTTCAACACCTTGCAATTATTCAATAATCGTATAGGTGTTGAAGTTTTCTAATCTTAGTTGAACGACTTTGTTCTCACAACGCTAATTTCAATCATGGTGAATATAAGAAGTATAACTAATCCTTTTATTTTCATAAAAATACACATCTTAATCTTTTAAATAAGGAAGTATGCAGTCTTTAATTAACTTCCATCTATCTCCCACATTCGCCATAATTTCAGAAGCGATCACCACCACCAATTCCTTCTCCGGAATACAGCAAATCACATTCCCACCATCGCCCATTGCACAGTATGAAAAGATTCCATCCTCTTCTCGTAACCACCATAAGTAACCATATTGATTTTGGTTCATTGTTGTCGATTCTTTTATCCATGATTTTGATAGTATTTGTTTTCCATTATGAATACCTTTATTCAAATACAACTGTCCAAACTTAGCCATATCTCTAGCTGTTAACGTGAGTCCCCAGCCGCCTGTCGAAATACCATTTGGATCTTGAACCCATCCCTTTACATCTTTTCCGAATAAGTCATCGAATCCAAATGCTTTCATATTGTAGTTTGGAATTTCTCTCATGCCGAGTGGTCGAAATAAGTACTCATTTGCAAAGTCACGGGCACTTTTTGCTGTTGCGCTCGTTATGATTGCTGATAATAGATGAGCTCCTGCAGATGAATATTTAAAAGCTCCAATTTCTCCACCTATTCCAATTCTATTTAACGTATACTCAATCCAATCCTGTTGTGTACATAATTCTTCTAACGGTTCCTGCCAGTCTACGAAAGGATGTGGAGCTGTCATCGTAAGAAGATGCCCTACTGTTATTTCAGATGAATGAACGTTATATTCCGGGAAAAATTCTATTACTTTTTGATCAACACTTTTTATATACCCTTTATCTACACATAGTCCAATTAACGCAGAAACAATCGTTTTTGTGACTGACGCTATATGAAATGCATCATTCGGACTGTGACCGTTATAATAGTTTTCAAAAATAACATTACCTTTTTGTACTACTAACATCCCATTAATATTTTTGTATTCTTCTTTTATAATTAGATCTAACTTTTCAGCAGTTTTCATTATTCATTCCCCTTTAACCCATGATTAAAAAGGTTCGATAGGTACATATATATCAACTTTATGTTTATTTTCCGGGTGCTGCCTTGGGTCATTTTTATACATTTCAAAAGGATACGAATCTCTCGGTTTATATCCGCTGTTTGGAAACCACTCACCGTATAAGAAATCCCATGCCCCTTTGTATTCATCTTGGAATATTTCAAAATGACCTACCGCATACTTTCCAGAAGGTATTACCATTATTCCAATGTCGCTTGTTTCTACTACGGACCCATCCGGAATTGTTATACATAAACTAGTTCTTAAATGATTGTCCTCAGTAAATTCATGATGATCGTGGTAAATGGTTAATACTTTCGTATCCTCAAATACATGATAGTTTGCCTCAGCTGCGTAATGAAATAATTTCTCTATCATTTTTGGAAAAGCTATCGTTAACTCTTCATATGTACCGATATGCCTTATGTATGCGACGTGTATATCGTCCGATGATACAATTTCAACATTTCCTCGAACCTTCTTACACTCATTGTATTGAGAAGTTCCGCTTTCGTCTTTGCAATTCTTGCTATTGTCGTTTCGATATTGAGATGGACTTATTCCGTAATGACTTTTAAATGCGCGGGAGAAAACTGCTGAATCTGTAAAGCCAAAATGGTAAGCGATATCCGTAATCGTCATATCTGTGCGATATGTAAGTAGATGTGTTGCTCTTTCTAACTTTAATCGGTTTACATATCGTGATAATGGCTCGTCTACTATCCCCTTAAAAATACGATGAAAATGAAACTTTGAGAATCCTGCTACATCTGCTAACTCTTCAATTGAAAGTGGATTATCAATGTTTGATTCTATATAATCTTGCACTTTATAAATGCGTCGTAAGTATTCATCTTTACTTTGAGAACTCTCCATATACTTTCCTCCTCACAAACAAAAAGAACCATCCTAGAATACTTTTAGGACGGCTTTCTATTAATAATAGAATCTTCCATATTTTATTGTTAAATCGATGTAATTTCACTATTTTTTTATAGCCTTACGCAAATTAATTATATTATTTGGATTTAGCTCCCATTGTCTCATAAGTTCTAATTGTCTCATTTTTAAATCTCCAAATGGTTCTTCCACCATTTCGATTTTATTAAATTTCCCTTCGAAAACTGAAGCATTTTTTATTTTTTTATATCCACCAAAGCCTAAGTCATCATTTAGCAACCAAACTACTCTCTGTATTTTTGCAAATAAAATACCACCTGTACACATTGGGCATGGTTCCAACGTGCTATAAATAGTAAACTTCTCATTTTTTATTTTTGCATTAAACATCGCTTGGCCTGCATTGCGAATAGCATCTATCTCTGCGTGAGCAGTTATGTCTTTTTGTGGATGTACTCTATTTCTTCCTCTTGCAATGACATTATTATTTCCATCAACAATAACTGCTCCTACTGGATATGTGTTTTCATTTAATGCCTTTTCAGCTTCTTCCAATGCCATTTCTAAAAAATATCTATCTCTTTCAAAATTCATATAGATCCCCTTTTTGATAAAATGATTTTACGGAAATTCCGTTCGACACCTCTACTGGCTTCTATCAAATTAACAAAATAATAAAGGATGGCGTTTTAAGATAAAACTTAATTTGCCCACCCTACTTTTACACATTTTTCAAAAACAAAACTCTACTACCGCCGTTCCCATCATAATTTGTATGTACCGATACACCCTCTATCTCATCATCCCCGGCATCAATTCGAAAACCGATTTCTTGATGAAACTGTATCGACTTTTTATTAATCGGTGACGTAATTGCTTTTACAACTTTACGGTTATTTGCACGAGCGATATCAAAGAAATAAGAATACAATGTCGATGCGATTCCTCTTCTTCTATACTTCAGATTTACACCGATAAAATGAACATACGCTTCATCTTTATATGTTTGTGAAAAGAATCCGCATAAGAAACCTAACGTTTCGCCATCTTCTTCAAGAATAAAACTCGTTTCTTGAAAATGAACGAAGAACAGCTTTGGTAACATAGCAGCCATATCTCTCCCGTCCCACCAATCATTTAAAACAGAATGAATCTTTACATAATCTTCCCCTTGGATGTTTCTTACTTGCATATGTTTCGCCCTCTCACTCACTTCATTTTTTCATAAATTTTAATGACTGTTTCTACTAAAAGGATGAATACCCAAATCCCGCAAAATACAAGAACAGACTGGAATATAGAACCTAACATAACAATACTTATTAGACCTAATTCTGGGCCTGAAATGGACATTTCATCAAATCCTATACTATGTATAAATGGACCGGTTGAAAAAGCCATAAAAATAGATGCTATTAAATAAATCACACTCATTATTTTTAATATTTTTATAGAAAGATACGAAGTTTGTTCTTGCTCCACTTGTGATAATTCGATTTCCCCGCTCTCAATTCCTTTTTGCAAACAGTCCTCACATAAAAATTCTTCCTTAATTTTTTTACCACCGTGCAGCGTACCTGTTATTTCTTTACATCTTGAACATTTTCGATTTATCATGTTGTTACCACTCCAATCTATTAAGATTATACTTATTACCACTCTACTTTTACCTTAATATCCCTTTTATTTATTTTATAGAGAAAGGTCGTGTTTTATGATTTCAAAACTCACGTTTGGCTCGAAAAAACGTACCGTTCATTATGTATTAAGACCTAGTTGTTATGCGATTATTTTCCATTCATCTTCTTCAATGATTGCTGTTATCCAAAAAGGTGACCGTTACTTTTTACCTGGTGGTGGTATGGAAGGTGATGAAACAAAAGATGCATGTTTGCACCGTGAACTACTAGAAGAATTAGGATGGGTAGTTGAAATTAATCAATATATCGGTAATGCGGCACGATATTTTTATGCAGAGAAAGAGGATACATATTATTTAAACGATGGGTTCTTTTATATTGCGAACATGGTGCAGAAAAAAACTGAAAACTGTGAGGATGATCATGTTTTACGATGGATGTCTCCATTACTTGCTGTAGAGCTTCTCATTCATGATTATCAAAAATGGGCGGTTGAACAAGCTCTTTTATTACGAAATAAAAAAGGATCTCCTTCTATATGAAAGAGATCCTTTTTACTATTAACTGACTTTTTTCAAATTGAGAGCAGGCTTTTTGATTCCGCCTTTTTTTACAACATATAAACCGATAAATATAATCAGCCCGCCAACGAGTTGCATCATATTAATTTTCTCTCCAATTGTTACTGCTGCAAAGATAACTGCGAACAATGGGACGAGATACATATAAACCATTACCTTCGTTGAGCCTATTTGACTAATACCGACATACCACATTGCAAGTCCGAAAATTGTCGCAAAGATGATTGAATATGCTAGTGATCCCCAGCTTGGCGTATCTACTGGCCATGTTAAAGAATTTACGTTGAATAAACAGTATATAACTAGCGGTACAATTCCAATTAAAGTAGACCATGATGTGACTCTCATTGCGGAGTATTTTGTAATAAGAGGTTGCGCTAATATTGGATACCATCCCCACGCAATTGCTGCGACTAATCCAATTACATTTCCGAGCCACGCATATTCATAAGTAGCTCCTCCTGTATGCCCTGTTAATAAAACGAATGCTGCACCAATAAACGCTACTATTGAACCAATTTGTACTTTCATCGAAAAACGTTCTTGTTTGTGTAATACTGCTAATATCCCTGTAAAAATAGGTGACATCGCAATTAATAATGAGGCGTTCGTTGCCGAAGTATATTTCACAGATAGCATAAACATCGTTTGATACATCGCCGTACCAACGATACCGACTGCTACTAATCGTAACCAATCTTTTCTTTCAATACGTAATGAGCGTTCCATCATAAATGTAATAAGTAATAATACCGGTGATGCTACTAAAAATCGTAAACTATTAAATTGAATGGATGACATATATGCCACGCCATACTTTCCTATTGTATAGTTTGCTCCCCATACTAATGCAACTGATACTAGGAGCCATTCCATTTGCCATCTTTTCATCCGAATCTCCCCTTCCATATTTAGCATAGTAAAATTGGCTGGATATAACACCGTCCAATTGGCTGTTTTTTTACCCAGCCAATTTGTTATACTGAATGTATATAAGAGATGCGGAGGCGTTTGTATGGAATGGAAGCTAGATAACGACAGTAAAATCCCAATTTATCAGCAAGTTGTTGACTTTATTGAAAAACGTATTACATACGGAGAACTTCCACCTGGTAGCTTCCTCCCTTCCGAACGGAAATTAGCTACGCAGTTAAATGTAAACCGAAGTACAGTAACGACTGCTTATAATGAACTACGCGCTATGGGAATTGTAGAAAGTACGACTGGTAAAGGTACACGTGTAAGTACACATATGTGGGGCGTTTCTCCAACATTAACGCCGAACTGGAGAAATTTCGTAGAAGGTGGTACGTTTTTACCAAACTTACCGTTACTTCGCCATATTCGTGCGGAAGTACAACAAAATGAAAACATCATTGATTTCGCAAATGGAGAGCTCGGTTGTAACCTCTATCCTCACAATCAACTACAAACGATTTTACGAGAACAACCGTTAACGCATTCATTAAGTTATGATCATCCGCAAGGGTATCTCCCGCTAAGACAAGCGGTCGTAAAATATATGAAGGAATATTTAAAAGTTGAAGCAACTGAGCAGTCCATTATGATTACATCAGGCGCACAGCAAGCACTTCACCTTATCGTGCAATGTTTATTAAATCCAGGTGATGCGGTCGCTTTCGAAAGTCCTTCACACTGTTATTCCTTACCGTTATTCCAATCAGCAGGTATCCGTATTTTCCCGTTACCTGTCGATGAACATGGTATTAATCCAGACGATGTGCAAGAATTATATAGAAAGCATCGTATTAAAATGATCTTTTTAAATCCAAACTTCCAAAATCCTACGGGCACAATGCTGCATCCAAACCGTAGAAAAAAACTGTTATCACTTTGCGCAGATTTACGAATTGCGATTGTTGAAGATGATCCGTCCAGTTTACTTACGTTAGAAAAGAAACAACCTTGCCCTACTTTAAAATCAATTGATGAAAATGGAACAGTCATTTATGTACATTCCTTATCAAAAATGATTGCACCAGGTTTACGAGTTGGCTGGCTTGTCGCTCCGCAGTCTGTAGTAGAAAGGTTATCCGACGCAAGGCACCAAATGGAATTAGGTATGAGCATTTTCCCGCAGTGGCTTATGCAACAATTTTTCGAAACTGTACCATTTCAATCTCATATCGTACCGTTACGAAAACAATTAGCAGAAAAAAGAGACGTTATCGTTCGCGCCCTAAACGAGCAACTTCACGATAAAATCTCTTTTTCAAACCCGACCGGTGGTATATACATATGGGGAAAATTAAAAGAACCGATAAACGAAAAACAACTTATTATGCAAAGCTTAAAACAAGAAATCGCCTTTATGCCCGGTAGTATTTTCGGTGCGAAAGATGGTTATATTCGTTTATCTTATGGAAAAGTGAATATTGATCAAATTGAGGAAGGTATTTCTCGTTTGCGTGAGGCTATTTTAGTTTGTGGAAAATAACTTTACATAAAGCTTTCTCGTTTGACAAAAGAAAAATCTACCATTATTATCAACACGAACCTAGTTATCCCGTATTAACGGGCAATAAAACTCCTACCTCAAAATTCAGCTGTAACAAAGAAGTTAGGTGGGAGATCAACTGCCCGTAAATGCCCGATTGGTTCAACTAATAATCAGTGGAGGATGCCCCCCACTGATTAAAGTTTCACTTTATAGGAGCGATAAAAATGAAAATTTACGTTGATGCAGATGCTTGTCCTGTAAAAGATGTGATTATTTTAGAGGCTACGAATGCAGAAATCCCTGTAACCCTCGTTACTAGCTTTTCTCATTACTCTAATGCGGAACAACCAAAAGGTGTGGAAACAATTTATGTTGATTCCGGAGCAGATGCTGCAGATTACCGAATTATGCAGTTAGCAAAAAAAGAAGATTTAATCGTAACACAAGATTACGGTCTTGCTTCGCTCGCTTTAGCAAAAGGCTGTATCGTGCTACACCATAAAGGCTATAAGTATACGAATGAAAACATTGACCAACTATTACAAACACGATATTTAAGTGCAATGGTTCGAAAAAGTGGTAAGCGTACAAAGGGACCGAAACCATTTACAGCAGAAGATAAAGAGAAGTTTCGAGCGCTCTTTAAAAGTATAATCGCACTTTAAAAATGAATCGTCTATTTGCTAGGAAAACTTCGCAAAACAAAGAAGAGAATATCGAAATAAACATTCTCTTCTTGAGGTTTACCTTTTTAAAATGAAGGTAAATTATCTAAGTTATTTTCTTTTATTCCATCCGGTTCACTTCGTATAATATCTCTACCATACTTATGAAATACGTCCACATGAGCTAACTTCCCAGATTTCGCTTCACTAAGAGCAGTTATATAATCTAACTCTCTCCCGCTACTTGTTTTAAACGCTATTAAATCACCATCATCATTTTTACGAACAGCAACAATTTGTTCTAATCCTAAATTGACTGCATGGTTTACATCAAATTGAGCTTGCTCTTCTCCTTGATGTAAGTAATCATTATAAACTTTTTCAAAGTCTTTTTTGTCCATAACATTCACCTCCAACACATTTTATTAGTATGGTTGGGAGATGTTGGTTTTATGTACTTTGCTATTCGAAAAATATATTTTTAATACCTACGCAAACCCTTCAAAGTCTCTAATATATCATCTGTAAAGGCTGTACTACCTTCTGCCTCTAAAACTCTGAAATAAAAACTTCTTAGGAAAGTTCTAACATTTTGTACTAAAATAGCATGCTGCGGATGTCGGATGTCTTCAACAGTTGCTATGCTATGTAGCCAATTGCTCCACTCTTCTTCAGTTAAAAGATTTTGGTTACGTAACGACATAATTGGCGCTACTAATCTCTCATCTTCAAAGTGCACATATACGTAATCACTTAATCGAACCTTCTGACGAACAGCAGCTAGTATTGCATATGAAAACTCACGATTTTGTATTGTACGCGCTAAAGCATCGAGTGCATCCGCTGCATGTGCAGTAGAATGTGCCCAACCTTTTCCTTCTACGTAGCCTCTTACATCTTCTTCTAAATATACATATTCCAGTACTTGTTCTGCCACACTGTACAGTTGCTCTTCAGATAACAATGGTTCTCTTTCATGAACAGATAAAATAAGTGGTGGGATTAATACGGAGAATGCACGTTTAAATACAGAGTCTGTTCCCTTTTCACCAATTTTATAAAATAAATAATCAGGACTAATCGCTTGTAACATTAATCCTCGTAACTCTTTTTGTCTAAATACATCATTTGTAATCCATGTGTGAAGCGTACTATAAATTAAATCATCACGTAATTCAGCATCAGGTGATCCGATATAATCTAGCATCCACTGCGCATATGGATATGCATCTACGTCTTCTGGTACAGCATAATTATTATTTTTAATTTGTAGTAGTTCTTCTTTTAATTCTAGTACTTCATTCATTATATTTCTTGTCCCCTTTTTACTTTATTAACTTATTTTCGCCTTATTCCCTTTAATTTTTTTCATAAAATCAAGTCGATTTTTAGAATCGTTTTAGTACCTATCTTTCTATGAACTTGATTCAATTATATAAAATTCATCATGATAAATAAAAGGAAATACATTAGAGCATCGTAGTCTCTCACTTTGTTTACATGCATTTCATGTAAGTTTAAGTTATAAAATAAAGTATGTTTTTTCTTTTATATTCAAACGTAATTACAATCAAAATTTAAATCATTTTAGAACTTGTTTAATAAATTCTGTTTTAGCTTTTGTGTATGCTTCTCTATCTTGGTTAAATCTTTTAGCTAAATCTTGTTTAAGATTTGAATACTCATAAACTAATTGTGGATTTTCTCGTAAGCGGTTACGAAATAAAAGTTGTTGCTCCCATCGCTCAGTTCCTTTAACCATCAAATGCAGGTGCGCTACACGCCTATTATTCTTAACTTTCACAAAGAACCTTCTCCAAGGTCTTTCATCTAATTCTGGGCTTACATAATGCCAATTATATATGGCCAATTTCGCTGAAATATATAGTACTTTATCAAATGAGTCTATTTCAGCCATTAAATCAATGATAGGTTTTGCTGGTAAACCAGGTATGGATGTACTTCCTATATGTATTACTTTACTTATACCGTGAGGAGCAAGCAGTTCATATAGTTGCTGTTCTTCACATCGGCCTTTATCTTGCCAATCAGGATTTGCATTAACTATCTCTACTGACTCATTTGCCCACACAGGCCAATCGTTCGGATTATCTTTCTTATCCACCCAAAACATCCCCTTTCACGATTTTTTCTATATAAACCGTATTAAATTCCTTTACATACAACTACCGGATCATTAAAATCACTATTCCGAAATACAACATCCACACACTCTTTCGGATTATGCTCATCTATATACATCTTACAAGCCGCATGATACCTATTCAAAAATATCTTCTCAGCTTTTTCATAACTTCCAAAAGCCTCAGTCTCGCGCTTTGCACCAAGTTTTCTCGCAGTCTCAAAATCTGTATCTACGAAAATTTTATAGTCAAATAAATGTGCAACGTCTTTTTTCAATAGAAACGTTCCATCTACTATTAGTACCATATTGTGCTGGGCCCTTAACGGCTCATTATGTACAGGGATATCCGTTTTTAAATTATGAGAAATTGTTTCATATTGTAAATTCCCGTCTGGTCCTAAAGGCTTTAATAACCTTTCTTTGAAAGCTGTATAATCGTGTGCATCTTCGTAATACCCTCTTGCCGATTCTTTTCCTTGCGCGTATCGAATTGCTCTCGGATTATGAAAATCGTCAATGGTGGCGCGTGTTACTGGAACTCCGAGCTTTTTCATTTCCTCTGCTAATTCGTTTGCAAATGTTGTTTTTCCTGACGCTGTTATACCACTTACTCCAACTCTTGTTGGATGGGTTACATTTAATTTTAAAATATGATCTGCAATTTCTTTGATTCGTTGTTTTCGGTTCATGGTATTTCCTCCCACAATCTGTTTACATAATATTATTATGAGTAATAGTTTATGTCATTATTTGTCGGTAAGTCGATATCCTTTGTCGAATCGTCGATATATCGAAAAAATCGCCGATATATTTTAAGTTATGATATATATATTTGAAAAATCGTTGATATGTTATGATTGGCTTACTTTCCCTTAAAGCCTCGATACAATGCAGTCCGTAATTCTTGTTTATATTCTTCAATTTCTGGCATATCGAGTTCTTCTGCTAGCCTGATAGCTAATTCAATATCATACGGTACACGTACGAGTTGAATGGAAAAGCTTGCGGCTTCTTTTTCATTGTATGTTCCTTCGAATATTAAATAGGAAGCTTGTGTAATTTCAAGTGGATTGCCTACACTACCAGCATTACATAACGTTTTCCCTCTGAAATTTTGAACGAATGCTTGGTGAACGTCACCGTAGCAAACGACATCTGGTTTTCTTTCCCCTTCTATATTTTCCGTAAAATCGCTATTTTCAAACATACTAACTCGTTCTTCTCTTGAGGCATGTGGCTGAATTCTTTCATATAAACTTCTTGGTGAAGCGTGGAACATACGAATGAGTTTGCCGCTCATATAAAATTCGATTGAAAATGGTAAGCTTCTTAAATATTCATTTTGTTCTTCAGATAGTTGGTTTTGATGCCATTTTAACGCCTCAAATTCAGTTGGTTTTGTAATAAAATCATCCCAGTTCCCCATTACAACGCCTTCACATTCCTTACGAATGATTTCAATCACTTCGCTAGAATGAGGACCTTTTCCGACTAAATCTCCAAGACAAATGATGCGCTCAATACCTCTTACTTTAATATCTTTCAGTACAGAATCTAATGCCGGAATATTACCGTGAATATCTGAAATTACTGCTATTTTATCCATATGATTCCCTCCATTGCTTATAGTTTATTATATCCGTATGTTGTGATTGATACCATTTTGGAATATAGGATGAAAAATGATTATGATCTTCTAAAATTCCGTTCAACCTTTCCTTCATACCATCTACTAAATGCGGTGTGCTTCGGTTTGTCCATACGATATCCGCTGGGAATGTCATTGCTGCATATAAGGAGTACAGTTTCCAAAAATGAAGCGATGGTTCGCCTCCGCAATATCCGTGAACTTGTCCAACCGCAAATGGTTTACTTATTCTTGTAGTAAAAATCGCTACATTATAAAAATCATGTATTGGATCGCCAAAATCATATCCACCAAAATCGATTATGATAAACTCCTTATTCTGAATCATACTATTTGCTGGATGGAAGTCATCGTGTAAAAATGTGATTGGACGATTTTTCAATAATTGTTTATGCTCCCCTACAAATCTTAATACTGGCTTCAAATCAAGGAAGTCTATTTCATAGTTCGCTAACGCATCTACGTATCTTTCGTATTTATTCCATCGAACCGTTTCCCATTTATTACTTGCACTTTCTTTTTCAATTGAGTGAATCTTCTTTAATACTTCTCCTGCTTTTCTTCCTGCATGATACTGTTCTTCCACTGATAGCTTCCCTAAACCTTCTTCACCATTTACACCTTGTATCCATTCAAATACTTGAATACATTTATTTAATTTCTCAAGCTTTATGAAATGAATTAATTTAGGCGTTGGAATATGTAATGACTCTAATTGCTTCATATACGTATATTCTTCTTGTTTACGTTCAAAATGAACAGCATCACATACCTTCACAAAATATGTTATTCTGTTTTCTAATTCTATTTTATATTTCTCTTCATGTGAAAAACCTTTTGAAATAGCTGTACACTTTGCAATACGAGGCCATTCTAGTTTTCTCTCTATCTCTCTAAGTATTTCTTCCACTACGTTCACCTCTATCAATATATGTACAAACTACCTAACACTTCATGCTCTCGTTTATTTTCACCTTTAAACTCCACTGCAAATGGATATTCGCCATGATGCTTCAATCGTTCTAGTACTAGCCCTTCTCCAATTGGTTCACAAAACTGCACATGAATGTCACCAAACGCTACACTTTGACATTCCGCATTCCATTCTTCATTTTTTACGACTGAGCTTACATTTAGCCCCATTACGTCTTCCCATTTCCGCACTGTTTCTCGAACGTTTTTCACTGCGTAATGAATTGTATCAAGTTGTTGTACTTTGTTTTTATGTTCAGTGATTGTTCCTATGTTACGTAAATCGTTTCTTCTTTCTTCATCCGTTTCATTCCACTGTATAAAGAAAGGCAATTTCGGTCCGTTCTCTTCTTGCTTAACAAATAACATTTTCCATTCTAAAAGGCGGCCATCTTTTCTCATACGTTTACCTTCAAATGGCCCTATCGTATGTAAGCCGTGTTTACTAAATTTA
This sequence comes from Bacillus cereus group sp. BfR-BA-01379, assembly GCF_022663605.1. Taxonomy (NCBI): domain Bacteria; kingdom Bacillati; phylum Bacillota; class Bacilli; order Caryophanales; family Bacillaceae; genus Bacillus; species Bacillus cereus group sp. BfR-BA-01379. The sequence goes on along the minus strand of NZ_JAKUFT010000008.1, from coordinate 44,737 downwards.
ACTGCTAGTTCTTCAATTGCATCTGTTCGGATTGCGATTTGTAGCATCCCTTCTCCATTTTGTAGTTTCACCACTGTTTCTTGTACTAATGGATTTTCTGCTTTCTTCGCTTTTTCTTCATGCTGAACTGCTAAAAATTCAATATATGATAAATCAAAATAACATAAACTATTCCAAGTACCCCAAGTCGTATGCTCTCCGCCTACTACAGTATGCAATCCATGCTCCTGCATTTGGTTCGCCGCTTCCTCCGGTGTACCATGTACTGCGTGTACGAGATGATCAAATCGTAACATGTCTTTCTCCCCTTTCTCTCCATCCTTTTATTGTATATTTTATTTTTCTTTCATTCAATTCAAAAACTTTAAAACCTAGTTGATTTATACGATTAATATGTATTATAATAAAACAAATTTAATTATTGCTGATTGGAAAAACCAAAGGCACTTTTCTCATACGGGAAAAGTGTCTTTTTCATTTATTATTACAGGGGGATTATTTATGCAGAAATTAATTGTCTTTGCTATTATCGGATTTTTCGCTCAATTAATCGATGGAGCGCTTGGAATGGCGTATGGGGTAACATCTACATCACTTTTATTAATGTTTGGTATTGCACCAGCCGTTGCATCTGCATCAGTTCATTTAGCTGAAGTTGTTACAACTGCCGCTTCTGGTGCATCACACATCAAATTTGGAAACGTCGATAAATATACCGTTTCCAGGCTTACATTACCAGGAGCAATTGGCGCATTTATTGGGGCATGTTTTTTAAGCAATTTACCTGGTGATGTAATTAAACCGTACATTTCCGTATTTTTATTTACTTTAGGGGTTTATATTTTATTACGATTCCTCATTCAAAAACAAATTGTCACTTCAAAAAAACGTATGTCTGCAAAACAACTTGTTCCACTTGGTTTATTTGCTGGATTCGTTGATTCAACTGGTGGTGGTGGCTGGGGTCCGATTACAACACCTGTGCTTTTGGCAAGAGGAAATGAAGCTAGAAAAGTTATCGGATCTGTAGATACGAGTGAGTTTCCTGTTTCACTCGCTGCAACAATCGGATTTTTCATTTCACTTGGCTGGGAACAAGTCAGTTGGGTTTGGGTATTTTCTCTCATGCTCGGTGGCATCGTTGCAGCACCAATCGCTGCATGGTTAGTACGCATCGTTCCTTCTCATTTACTTGGGGTATTAGTTGGGGGCCTTATAATCTTTACAAACATTCGTACACTGCTTACTACATTTAAAGTGGATCCAACTATTATTTCACTTTCTTACGTTGCAGTTGGTCTTGTCGTTATTATTTCTATTTTCATTGCTGTTCGCAATCATTCCAAGCGTTCTAACGCACCGACAGCTGGATATCCGAATGATCAAAAACAAATGCTACCATAACGATAAAAATACCGCCCGATATACTTCGAGCGGTATTTTTTATTTTTCTATTTTCCAATTGATCATCGTTTCTGTAGTGCCTACTCTTTTCATATGTAATTTCTCTAATACACGAATCGAGCTAATATTTTCAAGAATTGTCTCTGCAATAATCGTTTCTACCTCTCCTGTTTGAAAAGCCCAATTTATTAGTTCTCTTACAGCTTCTGTCGCATACCCTTTATTCCAATATTTCTCAACAAATCCGTAACCAATTTCTACTGTATGTTCCTCATTTGGTTTTCCTTTAAATCCTATATCACCTAGAACGATGTGATCTTCTTTTCGAATGACATACCACGCGCCCCAAGGTAATAAAGCCGCATCTTGTTTTACAGTTTCTACATGCCCTACAATATGTGGACCACTGTTATATCCTTTCTCGTTAGCAACGTGCATCCTCTCTTCTGTACACGGCACTATATAGAGTCTTTCTGTTTCTAATTTCATATTGATTTCCCCTTTTTTGATTAAACGTTACTCTAATTATACCAAAAAATATGACTTTATAATGAATGTCGAATTATATTTTCAGAATTTTCTTTTATTTTTAAAGGGTTTTTCAATATTTTTTGCGAAACATTTGTATAACAATTTCTTTCTTTATTTTTTGTTACATAACAGTAGGTTCGGGTGGAGTTTTGCAAGCGTTTCCTATACAATAACCGATATTTTTTGACTTTTCCTAACAAAATATCTTGCAATATATTCAGAAAGTCATTACAATTGCCATATATTAAAAATCTTAGCAATATATCAAATCCTCATCAATCCGATGAGGTAGAGGTTGCGACTTTTAATAGTAAGACGGACGAGATACAGAGAATGTCACCGACTCCGTTTGAAAGGAAAAGTTGCCGAAGTTTCTATTTCTTCTCTGGAAATATGAGCTGGGGCTGTCTCCGAAAGGAACAGAACTGTCACGTTTACAAAATTACCGTGTAAACGTGGGGTGCTATCTTAACGGAAGGGTATGATGGGGTGGTTATTTGTGAAACGTTCCGCCAAATTCCTTTGGCGGTTTTTTGTATTTTTCTCCCCCGCTCCTTCCTATCTTACAAGAAAAGGAGTGTTGAACATGAATAGCGCAACGAATCAAACTACCTCTGAAACACAAACTACAAACGGAAAAGGTGAACTAAAACGCAGTTTAAAATCAAGGCACCTTACGATGATTTCTCTCGGTGGTACAATTGGTACCGGACTATTTCTTGCCAGCGGTGGCGTCATCCATTCAGCTGGTCCTGGCGGTGCACTAGTCGCATACGCCGCAATTGGAATTATGGTTTACTTTTTAATGACAAGCTTAGCTGAACTCGCTGCTTACATGCCTGTTACCGGTTCTTTTAGCACGTATGCAACAAAATTTGTTGATCCATCCCTTGGCTTTGCACTTGGATGGAACTATTGGTATAACTGGGCCATTACAATCGCTGCTGAACTCGCGGCTGTAACATTAATTATGAAATTTTGGTTCCCAGATACCCCTTCCCTCATTTGGAGCGGATTATGTTTAGCTATTATTTTCCTTTTAAACTACTTATCTGTTAAAGGGTTTGGTGAATCTGAATATTGGTTTGCACTTATTAAAGTCGTTACTATTATTATCTTTTTAATTGTTGGCTTTATGATGATTTTTGGAATTATGGGCGGTGAAACTGTTGGCTTCAAAAACTTCACTGTTGCAGATGCACCATTTAACGGCGGCATCATGGCAATTATCGGTGTATTTATGGCTGCTGGTTTCTCATTCCAAGGTACTGAATTATTAGGAGTTGCTGCTGGTGAAACATCTGATCCAGAGCGTAATATTCCGAAAGCAATTCGTTCAATCTTTTGGCGTATTCTTTTATTCTATATCCTTGCGATTCTCGTTATCGGTTTATTAATTCCTTATACGACTGAAAGCCTTGCTGCAAGTGATGTAACAGTAAGTCCATTTACACTTATTTTTGAAAAAGCTGGTGTTGCCTTTGCTGCTTCTGTTATGAACGCTGTTATTTTAACGGCAGTACTTTCTGCTGGTAACTCTGGTATGTATGCATCAACTCGTATGCTTTGGGATTTAGCTCGCCAAGGTAAAGCACCAAAATTCTTAGGCAAATTAGACAGCCGCGGTGTACCTGTTAACGCATTAATCGTAACGTCAATTGTTGGTAGTATCGCTTTCATTGCTTCCTTATTCGGCGACGGTGTTGTATACATTTGGTTATTAAACGCATCTGGAATGTCTGGCTTTATTGCATGGGTTGGAATCGCAATTAGTCATTACCGTTTCCGTAAAGCATATATCGCACAAGGAAAAGATTTAAAAGACTTACCATATAGAGCAAAATGGTTCCCGTTCGGTCCAATCTTCGCATTTGCACTTTGTGTCATCGTCATTTTAGGTCAAAACTACGGTGCATTTATGGGCGAATCAATCGATTGGAACGGTGTACTCGTTTCTTACATCGGTTTACCACTCTTCTTAGTACTATGGTTAGGATATAAATTTACGAAGAAAACGAAAGTGATTCCACTTGATAAATGTGAACTAAAATAAAGTGAAACGAGCAAACAAATTTGTTTGCTCGTTTTTTATTCCGATGCTTCTCCCTTCCCTATTGCTCTTGTTTTTGCAATAATAAAGGAAATATACATAAAGGTTGGGATACCATGAACATTCGCATTACTGATGAAGCAAAAGCAGCTATACATAGATTAGAGCGCGAAGATAAAAAGATCATTCGCATTAGAGGGACAATGACAAACTCTTGTAGTATTTTCGTTGATGTGGATTTAATGTGGGATACACATAATGCAGATGACGTTGTATATGAAGATGCTGATTTCACCGTACAAATGGATTCATTTACGAAAGACTACACTGGTGATACGGTGAAACTTGATTATAAGACGACTGGTTTTAGTATTACGACTCCGAGTGAGACTTTGGTTTATGGGTTATCGATAAAAAAATAAAAATTGTTTTAGCTGACCATTGAGGTGAAAAAATGGGTAAATATGTTCCGTTAAAATTTTTATTTAATGAAGAATTAGCAGAAAAAATGGCTGATTCTATTTGTAAACACGATCCTACTTTCTCTAAAAGAATCTTTGTAGATTCTGTAACATGTAAAGTTGAAAATTTAGAGTTAAAGCAGCGTATAGAAGTAATAGCAGATGAATTACACAATGTATTACAAAGAGATTTTAATGAAGCAATACATATTTTACTGAAAACATTAGGACCAGAAAACATAACAGAAGTAGGTACTTTTACAAACGGATATATGTACATGCCTATTGCAAAATACGTTGAAAAATATGGACTTAACGATTTTGAATCCTCATGTAACGCCATGTATGAAATAACAAAAAGGAATACTGCTGAATATGCCATTCGGCCTTTTCTTGAAGCATACCATGAAGACTCACTACACATATTACAACAATGGATTCATGACGAAAACAGCCACATTAGAAGATTAGTTTCCGAAGGTACAAGGCCCAGACTTCCTTGGGCTAAAAAAATAGGAGCTCTGAAAGGTGACTTTAAGAACAATTTACAGCTTCTTGAACCATTAATGAATGATCCGTCTAAATATGTCCAAAAGTCAGTAGCCAATCATATTAATGATATTACGAAAGAAGATAAAGAACTCGTTTTTCAATGGTTACAACAATTACGCGATAAACAGCACCCTGTTAACCCTTGGATTATAAAACATGGGTTACGAACGGTGATTAAAAGTGGTACTTTACCAAAGGATTTTTCTTTTTGAGTATTTTAAATAAAACCGCTTATGCTTCAAGAATGAAGTATAAGCGGTTTTCTCTTGCAAACATTACCCTTTCCTTAAAATATTTTGAAACATTTCCGGCTTATTTTGTTCAAAGCTTTCTATTAGTTCTTTTCCAAATATCGTTATACTCTTCTCCCAAGGGTGGCCTAAATAGCCCCACTTAAAGTCCTTCTGAATAAAGAAGTAATAATCTCCATTCGGAAATACGGGTATAATCCACTCATGAAATTCATTTCTTTCAAACTCTAAATGTGGATTCACCGAATAACACTCATGTTGCCAATCCAGTGCCATAATATATTCATTTGATTCTGTAATTTCTTGAAAAGCTTGTAACGCTTTATCTTCCAGATCGCTATATATATTTAGATCTATCGATTCTCCAAAGCAATGAGAAATATTATATGTAACAAAAGGACTTGGCACCTTAAATGATGGGAATATAGAATCACTTGGTGAAAACTTTAGCTTACTATCTATCCTGTCCCAAATTTGGGCGTACTCTTCGTCTGTATACTCCATCCAGTTGCCCACTAAACAACTACCTTCCCCCATAATTTCAAAGGATTTTCACTCGATTATCCCGAATATATAAATAACCATTCTCACAAGGAGCGAATTTATATGAATCTATTTGAACACGAAACGTAAAACCATTCCCCTTTACCTTTAATAAGAGGTCCTCCCCTTTTCTTTTCTCATCATATCATGTACTTACAAAATAGGAGGATACAATTATGAAACGTGATCTATTATTTTCATCACTATTAGAAAGTGCTAATACAAATTTTAGCGGTTGGGATTTCTCTTTCATTTCAGAAACGGGTCGAATGAAGAGCGAGCCGTTATCTTGGTCGTACGGCAGCACTGCTTTTCAGCTTATACAGTGTGCACAGTCAATGCTCGATATGGGTACTGGCGGCGGAGAGTTTTTATCAATGTTGCAACCGTTCCCGTCAACTATTTATGCTACTGAGGGCTATGCTCCAAACGTGCCAATCGCTCGAAAGAAATTAGAACCTTTAGGGGTTACAGTTATAGAGGTAACGGATGATACTGCTTTACCGTTTCAAGATGGTCAGTTTGATTTAATCATAAATCAACATGAATCATATGCTGCTTCTGAGGTAAACAGAATCCTTTCTCCGAATGGAATTTTCCTTACACAACAAGTTGGTGGTCTCGATTGTGCGAAACTAAATGAACAGTTTAACACGCCGCTAAATAGCGAATTTGCAAGTTGGTCGCTCGAAGCAGCATGCATTGAGTTAAAGCAAAATGGATTTACTACTTTAGAAGAAAAAGAAGAGTTCCCTTTTCAACGCTTTTACGACATTGGCGCTATCGTCTATTATTTAAAAGCGATTCCGTGGCAAATTCCTGATTTTACTGTTGAAAGGTATTATGAGGAATTATATCGTATACATGAAATCATCTTACAAAAAGGTTATTTTGATGTGAAGCAACATCGTTTTATGATTAAGGCGATTCGCAGTTAATCATGGAGCATATGAAAAAGAGATGGATCTACCATCTCTTTTATTATTTTCACTCAATATTTTCTAAATTTAAATACTTAGTTTCACAGTAATAGCCTTTGCCGCCAACATAAACTTTTTCTACTTTATTGTTGCTATCGGTTGCTAATTTAACTAATATTTCGGAAGGCGATTGTAAAGAATAACCTTGTTCAAATACATAGACTTCTTTTTGTAAGTTGTGCTGTTCATAAAGATAGCAAGCTAATGCACCGTTTGAAGTTCCAGTCGCTGCTTCTTCATTGATGTCATATAGTGGAGCAAAGTTTCTGCATATTATTCGATTATCATTAATAGTATATAGATGCATCCCGACAACATTATAATACTTGCTGATTTCTTTAATTTTTTCAAAATTAGGTTGCATTGTATGTAATTGTGCTTCGCTTTTTATAGGAATTAAAATATCTTTTAAGCCCGTGGAGACAATTTGAATTGGGTATGTATTGTCTATAGCTTTAATGTCAAAGCAGTCGATAAACTCATTTGGAGATATAACATCATAAAATATTGGTTCATTTTGTTCCATGAATATGATGTCATCTTTTATGGTAATAGTAAGAACACCGCTGTTCGTTTCAATTGTATAGCGATTCCTGAAAAGTTTATTTACATGCATCAGTATCGCGAAAGAGCCAATTGTCGCATGACCACATAAATCAACTTCTTCTTTTGGTGTAAAATACTCAAATTTATAATCGGCAATTTCAGATTCTGATATAAATACGGTTTCCGCATAGCCCAGTTCTTTGGCTATTGCCATTTTTTGAGTAGTGGTCAATGTATTCTCCATAAATACCACTCCTGCTTTATTTCCACCTTTATTATCCTTGCTAAATGCACTTGCAACATAAACAGATATTTTCATAAGACACCTTCCTTCCTCACTTATATTAAATTGTAGCATAGAACGTACTACGTATATATATTGTTGGATAAATTCGCCATACAGCAAGAAACAAACTATTTTTTAGCATCTGAACTCTCCAAAAATAGTTTGTCTACAGCCTGAGAGTTGGATCTACCATCTCTTTTTCCCCGTTTATTTAGCAAAAGTTTGTGGTGCCTTCTAGATTGTTAAGTAAGTTCACGCCTTGCAATCGCATCAGCTAATGCGATAAATTGCTCGTGCGTTATCTTTCCTGTTACCTTCGCTTTAATAATTTTTTCCATTTCTTTTGTAATAATCATACCCTCTATTGCTAGACTTGCTTTAGCTTCTTCGATAGCTTCATTTAGTTCTTCCTCACTTTTGAATGCCATAATGTAAGTTCCCCCTTCAAATCGCTTTATTTACTCTTTTAATACAAGAAAAGTAATATCATCCCACTTCTTCTCTAGTTGTAAAATAGTCTTTTCAATGCTGGTTCCTGTTAACAGATCATATCCTTCAATCTCAGCTACCAATTGTTTCGTTTTACTCTTTGGATTCATATCTTTGTATAAGATATACACCTTATTACCATGTACTTGTATATCTGAAATCCCTTTATCCTCTCTATTGATTTTTGTATTTTTGTCACTTTGTAATGAATATGTGCGTATGATGTTCAAATTCTCATCTAACTCTTTCATTTTCTCATCATTATTTAAAACATACACCTTATTATCAATTATCTGCACTAGAACAGGTATGAATTGCTTTTCGTCTAATATCGTTTCTTTTTCTACTACTCTAGTCTTCGTATTTACCATAATTAATTTAGGTGGTAACTTTTGATTCACATTATCACTTAATACGAGTAATAATTTATCTTTATACTTTTGAAAAATTACTTTTTGAGCAGTTGGTGCAAAATATACATTTTCATTAGGAATTTCAAATTCGTTTATCTTTTTATTTGTCGCCAAATCTATTTCTGAAATGTATACTTTATCTAACGTTTGTGAAAATGCGTACATGTTATTCTGAATAATATGCGCCCCTTGAATCGTTCCTTTTAGTTCTACACTTTCTTGCTTTTTATCACTATCTTTCCAATATACAAGTTCACTTGTATATCCCTTCTTTTCGTCCACCAATCCAATATTTACATCATAATATACATACCCTTGCTCTGCATGTATGAAATATGCCCCTGCGTTTACATCTTGTAATTCTTTAGGTCTATTTATCTCTTGTATCTTGCCTGTCTTATCAACAGCATAATGATTGTTATTTCTATTTGATGAGAAATAGTACCCCTTTTCATCTTTTGCGTTACTCATCATACTTTGTCCATCTATCTCTATTTTACTAATCTCATTTCCTTTCTTATCATATCCATATATGTAACCACCGTCTTTCATTGCATTTGAATAGGAAACAAGATAATCTGCTTTTTGAATGTCTTTCAGTTCTTTATCATTTTTTGAACAAGCTACAAAAAGGAACATCGTACATATGACAATTATGCCTAATGAAATATATTTCTGAAACATATCATCACCTCGCATATATAATGAGAGCAATCAACATAATAATGCTGATTGCTCTATTAAAATATTATCTACTAATTTATAAGAGGGATTGTTTTCATACTTTTCTATTGAGAAACAAGTTGCTTTTCATACCGTTTGTTCGCATCATCTTCCGACAAACATTCAATTGTGTATTCAATAATATTCCGGTTATCATATGTGAATATATGATCCAACTTATTTTCTTCTTTTAATATTATCGGTAAGTATTTTTGTAAATTGCTAACTACACCTCTATTTTCACAATTTAATATCCAGTCAATTTCTTTCCATTGTAATAATCCTTCCGCCGTACTTAATGGCGTGCCCATATGCACTCCATCTGGTAAATCAGCAAGGAACACATACATTCCCTCACCATCCCAAGACTCGTCTTTATCTTTAAAAATAACATTCCCCTTATACGTTACACTTGGAAGCTCTATTCCCGTTTCCTCAAGTGTTTCTCTAATAATCCCTTCGTATGGCGTCTCATTCTCTTCCATTTTTCCACCAACACCATTCCACATTCCCATATTCGGCTTTTTATTCCTATTCAATAAGAGTATTTCATTTCCTTTTCTAATGAAGCAAATTGTGTACTTATACATACGTTGCTTTTCCCCTCATCTACATATTTAAATTGCATTTTGATTAGAACTTACTGAATTAAGTTTTTTATTATATAAACAATTGGTTTTTAATGAGGTATTTTGCTCATTTTTATTAAAAAACATTCTCCTTATACTTATATTTCACATATTATATTGTACAACTTTCGTTTCAGAAAGGAGTGTTCAAAATCGATAACATAAGTAGCGAGTTTTTAAAACAATATTACGATAGTCGAGTCTGGTTATATGATACACATTGGCTTGGTGTCCCCATTCTCAAACTTCCCACTGATCTTTTTTTGTATCAAGAAATTGTTTACGAATTAAAACCCGATTTAATTATTGAATGTGGTACTTGTTATGGTGGTAGTGCATTGTATTTAGCTTCTATATTAGATTTAATTGGAAAAGGTCATGTACTTACTATTGATATATTCCCTCAACCAAATCGTCCATCCCATGACCGAATTACGTATGTAACAGCTTCTTCTGTTTCTGTACAGGCCGTTCAAACTATATTAAATATGCGCAAACCTGATGATGTGATTTTAGTTATTTTAGATTCAGATCATTGTAAAGAGCATGTCGCAAAAGAACTTTTACTTTATAAATCTATCGTTACTACTGGTAGTTATATTATTGTAGAGGATACATCTATTAATGGAAATCCTGTTTCTCCCGATTGGGGCCCTGGACCGATGGAAGCTGTTGAAGAGTTTTTAACTAAAAATAACAATTTCATAATCGATGAATCTAAGCATAAGTTCTTCATATCATTTAATCCAAAAGGTTTTTTAAAGAAGATAAAGTGAAACTTTAATAAGTGGGGTTATACAAAACCCCACTTATTCTATAATCTTCATTTTTGAAAACGGATAATATACAAATTCCACTTTGCCTATTATGTTATCTTCTTCAATATAACCTAAGCCATTTCGACTATCTCTACTAAGTTCACGATTATCTCCCATTACAAATAATTTATTTGGCGGGATTTTTGTCTTTTGAAAGTTATAAAACACTTGCGTATTATTGAATAAATCTTTATTTGTATACGGTTCTTCTTGCTTTTTATCATTCACATATACTGATCCATTCGTTATGTTAATTACGTCACCAGGAAGTCCTATTACTCGTTTTACATAATATTTCGACTCATCCTCTTCTTTTATAATGACGATTTCTCCGTGCTCTAAATTAGAAAAATGTACTGCTGCTTTATTTACAAATACGTAGTCTTCTTCATATAAAGTCGGTTGCATCGATTTCCCTTCCACTTTACATAAAGTAAAAGAATGATAGGCTACTACCAAAACAAACACGAAGAGTATGTATTTCCCCCAGCCTCTTTTAATCTCCTGCTTCATATCCATTCCCACCTTATTTAAACGCTTTTTAACTCAAAAAATAGATCACTGCACAATAAGCCTCCATGCAGTGATACTATTTTTACTGGGCCTTGTTCGGTTGTTCTACTGGGACTGGATTTCCACCCGCTCTTTTTGCTTTCAATTCAAAATACGCATCCAAAATCTCTTTACCAATCGCGGAATTAATTCCTGATTTGTCATCATTCACCCAAGGTACAACAACTGAAAAAGCAACTTCCGGATCAGCATCATATGGTGCATAACCGGCAAGAGTTAAATTATAACATTTTTTCCGGTTATAGTTTTCATCTCTTCCAATATCACTTTCTCCACCATATACAGTTTCAGCTGTTCCTGTTTTTCCAGCCGGTTTATACGGTAATCCTTTAAACGTTGCAGTACCTGTCCCATCAGTTTCTTGAAAAACTCTTCTAAATCCTTCTTTTACATGATTAATGTATGAAGTGTCCATATCCACTCGATTTAAAATAACTGGTTCAATAGAGCGTATAACTTTTCCAACATCCTCTGGTCTATGTGGTTGTTCTCTCACTTCTTGTACAATTTGTGGTTTCATTCGGTAACCGCCATTTGCAATTGTTGACATATATTGAGCAAGCTGTAGCGGCGTATATGTATCATACTGTCCAATCGCATAATCAAGTAAAAAACCAGGTATGTCATCCGTTCTACCCATTTGACCAATCGATTCATTCGGCAAGTCAATACCTGTTGGTACACCTAAGCCAAACTGTCTAAAGTAGTAACGCATTTTATTAAATGTCTCTTTTTTAATGTCTAACGGATTGTTTGGTACATAATTTATACCTGCCATTTTTAATGCTGTATTAAACATATAAACGTTTGATGAAACTTGTAAAGCTCTTAAATCATCAATATCTCCAAAGTCTTTCCACGATTTCTTTGGCTTAGTACTCCCTTTAAAATACATTGGTGCATCGAAGAAATGCGTATACGGCTTAATCGTTTCAGTTTGATATCCGGCTAATAACGTAGCCCCTTTCACAGTTGATCCTAACTCATAAGAACTTGTCATCGTTCCTAAAGCGAAGTCTTCTATTTGCATGCCGCCATCTTTATTTACAATTTTCTTGCCACCCATTGATAAAATTTGCCCGTTTTTCGGGTTCATCATTACAACGAATGCACGATCCATCATTGGCTCTGCCGAATGAAATGCTCGTAAATTCTTTTCAAGACTTTCCTCTACTTTTTTCTGTAACTCCATATCCACTGTTAACATTAAATTATTTCCGCTTTTTCCTTCAGTCACTTTTTCCGTCCGAATAATATTCCCTGCTTTATCCGTAATATTTTTAGACTGTTCTTTCGTTCCATGCAATGCATCTTCGTACTGTTTCTCGATATAACTCTTACCAATGCGATCATTTCGGTTATAATCACGTACTAAATAATAATCTAACTGCTCTCTTGGCAAGCCCTCATTTTCAGTAGAAACGCTACCAAGTATGGAACGAAGTATTTTATCATTTGGGTATTCACGTTCCCAATCCACTGTCGTATCCACTCCTGGCAAAATTGCCAATCTTTCACTTACGATTGCATATTCATTTTGACTTACATCTTTTTTAACAATTTGCGGCGTCATTTTATATCCCGCATTCATCCTACTTTTAATTGCTAGTACTTCTAGATCCTCTTTTGAAAGTTCACTTAATTCTTCTGGCGTAATTCTTTCACGGCGCAACTCTTCAACTTTTTTATCTAATTCTTTCCCCTCTATCTCTTGCTTCCTAAATGCACTCTCATCCTCTTTCGTTACTTTTTCTGCTGATCGTTTTTCATTTAACTGCATCCAAAAATCTTTTTTATCTGTTTCCGTCAGCTTATTTATATCTTCTGGCGACATTTCAATAAGTTTGGCTAAATTTCTTGCTACTTGTAAAACTTCTTTCGAATCTACTCCTTTCATTTTCGTATATGTAACGGTTCGTAGCGGTTTGTTATTTACAATCACTTGACCTTGCCGATCAAACATTTTCCCTCTAGGAACAGGAGTGCTTACCGTTACATCTTCCTTTTTGTTCACTTCATTTCTATACGTTTCTCCATCAATGATTTGTACTTTACCTAATTGAATTATAATAGCTGAAAATAAAAGAAAGACGATAAAAAATAGTACATTTAATCGAAAAGGAATATGAGTCTTTTTCTTTTTCGATTGTTTCTTCTGCTCCTTTTTCTGTCTCATTTCGCTCCCTCGCTTCATTCTATTAACATTTCTACATAGAACCATTATGTATCAAATTTATTTATATGATATATATAGAATTTTATATTAATTACTAAAGAAATAAAAGATTTAATTTTCAGTTTTTTAATTTTATAACCTATTTATTACCATTCCCCTTCATACGTCATAACATGAATTTTATTCAAACAAAAAACTGAGGTGTTCTCTATACACCTCAGTTTTCCATAAAAATAATAACTTATTTAACCAACGATACACCGTCAACAAATTCACCAATCTTATTTTGAAAAACAAAATCAAAGTTATATTCTTGCCCGGTTAACTCTTCATTTACTAAGATCGTTGTTGCTCCTATTTCCCTCTTTGCGATTTGCGGGAATGAAGCGACAGGTTGTACTTTTAATGACGTTCCCATAACGATAAGCACCTCTGTTTCATATAAACGTGTTATCGCATTTTGATATTGCGGCAGTGTATCTCCGTATAAAACAACGTCTGGATTTAAAATGAAATTACACTTCTGACAGCGAGGCACTTCATGATCAATCATATACTGCAAATCATATCCCGCTTTACACTTCGGACAATGTGCTGTTTGAAGTGTTCCATGTAAATCAATGACATGCTTACTACCGCCTAATTGATGTAAACCATCAATATTTTGCGTTAAAATCGTAATATCTTTCCCTTGTTCTTCTAATTCAGCTAAAAAGCGATGCCCACGATTTGGTTTATATTGATGAAACGTATTAATTTGAAAAATTTCTTTATAATGCTTCCAAAATTCTTTCGGACTTCTATTATAATATCCCCTTGATAAATACATCTCCACATTCGCATCAGCATACAATCCATTTGCTGAACGGAAATCTGGGATACCACTTTCCGTACTTGCTCCTGCACCTGTTAATACTGTAATTTTCTTCGCTTTTTCTAGAATTGAACGTACTTCTTCAAATTGTTGCACAAAAATCACCTCTATGTATTTTCCTATACTTATTATACCAGTTGTTTACAGGAGGTGTTGTACAATTCATTTTACTTACTTCATTGCATGAATTCCCCCCCAACTCTTTTGAGTGTAATTAAAGTTTCAAAGATAACTACTATTCAATTAAAATAAATTTATTTAATTTTAATTCTGCAAACTGGCATAAAACCTTTCAAAAATCAAAACCAACTTTAAGAATATAACGATTTTAAAATTCGTTTAGAAATTAACCAGAAGGCTGCTCTTCTTCATAGATAGACTTAGATATTTATAGACTACTCGGAGCCTCTTAAGTTATACTTGTATAATATAAAAATTAACAAGGGGTAATATTAACATTATGAAAGAAAAAAACGAACTTGTTCAAAGTATTCCTCAAACAGGATTTTTTGGGCATCCAAAAGGATTATTCTCTTTATTCTTCACTGAGTTTTGGGAAAGATTTTCTCATTACGGAATGAGAGCTATTTTACTGTATTATATGTACTATTCGGTCGCAAAAGGTGGATTAGGAATTGAACAATCTACCGCAACCTCGATAATGGCAATTTACGGTTCCTTACTGTTCATGTCTAGTATTATTGGCGGATGGATATCGGATCGTTTATTTGGTCCAAGTAAAACCGTATTCTATGGTGGCATTTTAATTATGATTGGCCATATTATTTTAGCTTTACCGGGTAGTAAAAGTGCGTTATTTATCTCTATGGTCTTCTTAGTTCTAGGAACAGGGCTGTTAAAGCCTAACATATCGAACATCGTAGGAAGTTTATACAGTGAAACAGATGCGCGTCGTGACTCCGGGTTCAGTATATTCTACATGGGTATTAACTTAGGTGCTTTACTTGCACCTTTAGTTGTCGGAACATTAGGTCAGCAATATAATTTCCACCTTGGTTTTGGAGTTGCGGCAATTGGTATGGCAATTGGGTTAGGGGTATTTGTTGGAACAAAACAGAAAAACCTTGGTCTAGTCGGTACGCAAGTACCTAATCCATTATCAGATTCGGAAAGAAAAAAGACTATTCAGTATTTCAGTGTTGGTCTGATTGTATTAACATTGCTAGGTGTGGTTACAATTCCAACTGGGTTGTTAACTATAAATCGTTTTACATTCCTGATTAGCATCTTAGGGATTGTTATTCCAGCCTATTATTTCATTTATATGTATCGTAGTCCTAAAACAACAAAAGTAGAACAATCTCGTCTTCTTGCGTATATACCACTCTTTATTGCAGCTACAATATTTTGGTCTATACAAGAACAAGGTGCTATTATCTTAGCGACATACGCGGATCAACGAACTCAATTACAGTTCAATGGAATTACATTGCATTCCGCTTGGTTCCAATCATTAAGTCCAATCTTTATCGTAACGCTTGCCCCGATTTTTGCATGGGTTTGGATAAAGTTAGGAAAGAAGCAGCCTTCAACGGCAAAAAAATTCGCCATTGGATTGCTATTTGCAGGTTTATCATTCTTAGTTATGATTATTCCGGCTTTAATCAACGGTACTCACTCTTTAGTGAATCCTATGTGGTTAGTCCTTAGCTTCTTTTTAATTGTAATTGGAGAAGTTTGTTTATCTCCTTCAGGGTTATCAATAACGACGAAGCTGGCTCCAGCTGCTTTCTCTTCGCAAACAATGAGCTTATGGTTCTTATCAACTGCGTCTGCGCAAGCAATAAATGCCCAAGTTGTTAAACTGTATAATCCTGCAACAGAAGCAATTTACTTTGGGATTATTGGTGCTATCTCCATTTTAGTTAGCATCCTGCTGTTTGCATTATCATCAAAAATCCAAAATTTCATGAAGGGACTTCAATAACAGTCTCTTATTGAAATGAACAAATATAAGTTTCTATGTAAAGAGTAGCCAAACGGGTTACTCTTTTTTGTAAAAGTTAGATAAATATTGCATTCTTACCGTACTTATATTTAAATTTACCAGCTTGTACAATTAACAATTCCGTTTATGTTAGACTGCTCCTGTTACAACAACCTCCCCTTTTTGCATCTTCATACAAATACAAAAAGAGGGCCACATCAGCCCTCTTTAATCTACTGTTATTTAATGCGTCGTACCCCCAATTTCAACAATATCCACCTCAACTGTCGTCGTTACCGCAACTGCCAATTCTATCCCTTTGCTAATAGTAGAAAGAGACATACTCGCTTGCCCTGGATAATTACTCGCTTGTTCTGGTAAAAACGGAATATGAATAAATCCGCCTTTTATTTTCTTATCACGCTTCTCTAGTTCATGCATGAGACCATAGAATAAATGATTACAAACGAATGTACCTGCTGTTTGTGAAACGGAAGCTGGTATCCCTTCTTCTTGTAGCTTTTTTACAATTGCTTTCATCGGAAGTGTAGACCAATAGGCAGCTGGCCCTTCTTCTACAACAGGTACATCTACGGGCTGATTCCCTTCATTGTCAGCAATTCTTGCATCATCAACGTTAATTGCGACACGCTCTATCGTAATATCTGGTCTGCCCCCAGCTTGTCCGATACATATAATCATTTCTGGGTTTAGTTCTTCTATATACTCTTTTAAAACTTGAATTGATTTATGAAATACAGTTGGTACTTGTTTACTAATAATCTTGTATTCTCCGATTGTTTTTTCGTGCAAACTTTTTGCTACTTCCCAAGCTGGGTTGATGCTTTCTCCGCCGAATGGATCAAATCCTGTTAGTAATACTGTTTTCATAGTTTTTCCTCCCAATTAGAAACGATATACAAGGCCGTACATAATAAACATATTTATGATAAAGATTGAAAGAGCAATTGGTACTTGCGCTTTAATAACTGCATTTTTATCTTTTAGCTCTAAAAGCATTGCCGGAACGATATTAAAGTTTGCTGCCATTGGAGTAAGTAGCGTTCCGCAATATCCAGCAAACATACCGAGTGCTGCCATAATTGCCGGATTTCCTCCATGCATTTGTACAATTAAAGGTAAACCAATTCCGCCAGTAATTACGGCAAACGCTGCGAATGCATTTCCCATTACGACTGTAAAGAGCATCATCCCTAAACAATACGCCATAACAGCTACAAACGGATACTCTGTCGGTAACACTTGTCCGACTAAATCAGAAACGACTTGTCCAACGCCAGATTTCGCGAAAATACCGCCAAGTGCCGCTAACATCTGTGGTAATATAACAGCCCAGCCGACAGCTTGTAATAGTCTACTTCCTTCTTGAACAGGCGTTGTTATTTTCGATTTTGTAATACGCATCGCTGCAACGAATGCAAGTAGTGCCCCAAGTGCTAATGCAACTAATGTTACTTTATCTGGATCAACAAGGGAAACATTTCCCCATTTGATTTTGCCTAACGTTAACGTACCGATAATTGTAAAAATAGGAATTAATAGTGCAGGCATAAAAATTTTATTTTTTAATTTCTCAGCATGTTTTACACGTTCTTGTACTGGTACTTCTTTCTCCTCTGACTTAGTTACTTTGTTTAATGAAGCTAACACGACCATAGCAAGTACGATACAGCCAACATAAAACGAAGGAATTACATTTCCGAATAAAAAGGTAACTGCAAATAACGCCCAAAATAAGCTAGAACCCCATCGGTTTGGATGTTCACGATCAAATGCAATACGAACAGCGATAAAGGCCACGATTATACCTAATACATAATAAATTGTATCCATTGTGATGATGTTCATTTTATATTGCCTCCTTCTCTTCTTTTTCTTTTGATGTCATCGTTTTCTCTATATATTTATCAAATCTTCTAAATCTGATCCAGCTCACAATAAGCGCTGATATTGCAGTTGGAATGCCCCAAAGCGCCATATCCCACACACCGACATGCATACCTACTGAATCGAAGAATCCTTTCATTAATAAAATCGCACCTGTCGCGATAAATATATCCTCTCCGAAAAACCAAGCTGTATTTTCCGCAGCTGCTGCGTTTGCTTTAATTTTTTCTCTTAACTTTTCAGGTAACTTACCATATTTACCTTGCGCAGCCCCTTCTGCCATCGGTGCAACAAGCGGTCTTACTGTTTGTGCATGACCACCAATATTCAATCCAAGTGCTGCTGATGATTCTCTTATCGTAAAATATGACATTAATACTCTTCCAGTTGTTGCTCCTTTTGATTTCGTTATAAGTGCTTCTGCTCTTTCTTTTAAACCGTAACGCTCTAAAATTCCGATTACCGGTAAAGTTAGTATAATTGGCATAGACATATATCTATTTTCTATGAAAAATTTACCGAACATGCTGATCACATCATAAAAGCTTAATCCTGAAACCATACCAGTAACAATACCTGCGACCATAACTACTAATAGTGTATTTAATCTAAATAAAAAGCCCACTGCAACAAGTAATATCCCGATTAATTTAATCATTCCAGCACTTCCCCCTATTCTTTATCCCGCTTTAACGGGCAGTAAAACTCCCACCTCAAAATTCGACTAAGTCAAAAAAATTTAGATGGGAAGTCAATTGCCCGTAAATGCCCGATTGGTTAAACTAATAATCAGCGTGGGATGAACCTCCCCACTGATTAAAGTTTCACTTTATTTCGGTGCACAAATTGAAACACCATTAAGTTCGAATGTTCTGTATATTTCCCTCGCAAATTGAACCGCTTTCTCTCCATCGCCGTGTAAACAAATCGTTTGTGCTTGAACTGTCACTTTCTCTCCATTCACCGCTCTTACAAAGCCTTCTTTCACCATTTGAAGCACTTGCTTTATCGCTTCGTCTTCATTTTTTATGAGCGCATTTTCTTCTGTCCGGCTCGTTAATGTCCCATCTTGCTTATACGTACGATCAGCAAAAGCTTCTTGTATGAGGGTTATATTGTATTTTTCCGCAGCCTGTATAAACGCCTCACTATTTGCTAATCCGTAAAGTAATAGATTGGGATTACTATGATAAATCGCCTTTGCGATTGCATCTGCAATTTCCGGATTAGTCGCCGCCATATTATATAGAGCACCGTGTGGTTTTACATGATGCATTTTCCCGCCTGCTACTTTCACAAAAGCGTCTAATGCACCGATTTGATACAATACATAGTCGTATACTTCATTTGGTGAAACGTTCATATTTCTTCTTCCGAATCCAATTAAATCAGGAAAACCAGGATGCGCACCAATTGCTACGTTGTGCTGGAGTGCCTTTTCGACCGTTTTCCTCATTACAGTCGGATCACCCGCATGAAAACCACAAGCAACGTTTATAGAGGAAACGAACGGAAGAATTTCATCATCATTCCCCATTTTATAAGCTCCAAAACTCTCTCCTAAATCACAGTTTAAATCGATTGTCGTCACGATATTTCCCTCCTAATGTCAGCCTCGTAAAGCGATGAATTTCTTTAATAGATTCATATTTATTTCTTGTTCTATGTACAATTGTTCCGCTTCTTCCAGCGTAATTTTCTCAAAAGAAACGTAGTCCCCCGGTTTTAATTGAGCAAGAAGTGGTAAATCTACTGAAATAATATTTCCCATTCTCGGATAGCCACCTGTCGTTTGTCTATCTGCCATTAATATAATCGGCTGTCCACCATTTGGAACTTGAATGGTCCCAAATGTAACGGGACTCGATAAAATCTCGTTTTCTTCCACTCTATTTAAAACTTCTCCCTCAACTCTATAGCCCATACGGTCAGCGTAATTAGATACTTTATACTCTCTCGTAAAAAATGCCTGTTTACTTTCTTCTGTAAATTGATCATATTCAAAATCAGTTATGACGCGAAGCTTAGGATATTTCTTATACTTTGGCAGTACACTGCTGCTAATTGCCCATTTCGTTTTAACTTGCTCACTCTTTTGTAAGTCTTGAATGAAGCGACTTGCTAATTCTGCGTGCGTACCAATTTGAAAATAATCCCCTTTTTTCAGCATTCTTCCTTCAATCCCACCAATCGCAGCACGTATGTAAGTACTTTTGCTTCCCATTGTAAGATCAATATGTATGCCACCTGCAAAAGTCACATACGCTCTACAACCACTTTTCACTTTTCCAAGGCAAAGCATGCTACCTTCTTCCGCTAAAATGGGACGCCACAATGGAATACGCTCCCCATTCAATAACGGTTCCATATCCGCTCCGCCAATCGCAAGTAAAGTCGTTTTCTTTATTAACAATTTAGGCCCCATGATCGTCATTTCGAGTCCTGCTTCATTCTCTTCATTACCGACCAATATATTGATCATCCGAAGTGCACTTTGATCCATGGCCCCGCCAACTGGTACACCATATTGTTGATAATGAGATCGCCCTAAATCTTGGACTGTTGTAAACATTCCTGCATGTAAAACCTCTACATCCATTCTTTAGCCCCCTCAAGTGATACGTACTCTTCCTTCGTGATTGGGATAAATCGTAAATACATACCGCTTTGAATATAGGTTGGTGTTTCTTCTTCTGGATTAAATAATGAAATTGGAGTTCGGCCAATAATATTCCATCCACCCGGCGTTTCAAGCGGATATATACCTGTTTGATTTCCGCCAATACCTACCGAACCAGGAGATATTTGTAACCGTGGCGTTTCTTTTCTAGGTGTTTCTAGTTCTTTTGATAGCCCCCCTAAGTACGGGAATCCTGGTGTAAAACCTAACATATACACAAAATATGTTGTTTCACTATGTATACGAATGACATCTTCTACCTGTAATCCTCTATAATGCGCGACCTCTTCTAAATCAGGTCCATATTCTCCCCCGTAGCAAACAGGTATGGAAATATGTTTCACATCTTGATTCACTTCTTCTTTATATGAATCACATAGCTCTTTTATATATTGACAAACGTTATGATACGGCCCTTCACTTCTCCCATTTCGCTTCCACACTTCGTATACATTGTAGTAGACAGCTAAAGAAGTAAAAGATGGTACACACTCCACCATTCCTGTAAACGGATGCTGCCTTAACGCTTGAAACAATCGCTGCACTTTTTCGTATGTCTCCATCCCCATTTCTTCACCAAATGTAACAAGAATTGCTTGATCCCCTAACGTAGAAAATTTCATCCCACTCCCTCTTTCTATGCCAAAAAGCCGAGTTCTTTCGAAATGCGATGTGCTGTTTCTTTCACCTTCGCAACAAAATATGAAATGTTACTTTCGCTATACTCAATTGCTAATCCCGAAATACTAATCCCTGCTACAACCGCTCCATCACTTGCAAAAATGGGAGCTGCTATAGCGGCTGTATGATTTTCTAACTCAGAATAGCTAATTGTGTGTCCTTCCTGTTTCGCCATTTGTAACACTTCTAGCAATTGCTCCTTATCCACAATTGTTCCATCCGCAAACTGTTTTAAATCCGTTTCCTCTATGTATTTCCTTTTCTCTTCCTCAGAGAAATACGATAGTAAAATTCTCGGACATGCACCCGCATAAAGTGGAGCTCTTCTACCAACCGCTGTATACACGCGTACAGGCTGAGCCCCTTCCATCTTTTCCACATAAATCGCATCATTACCATCTTGAATAATTAAATTAACTGCCTGCCCTAAATTATCTCTAAGCTCTTTCATATAGGGAATCGCAATATTTCTTACGGATAATCTTTGTGAAACAAGTTGTCCGAAGCGTAAAAAAACGACCCCGAGACAATATTTCCCCTTCTCGTTTTTTTGTAAAAACTCCATTTCTTCTAACGAGCCAATTAAACGATAAACAGATGTTTTCGGCATACTCGTAAGCTGGACCATCTCTGTTAAACTTAGCTCTTCATGCTCATAAAACAACTCTAAAATATCCATTGTCTTAACTGCCGTTTTATTTATACTCATTCTATCTCCTTCTTGTTCCGAATTTCGGAACTTTAATTCCGTATTTCGAAACAAATGTATAATTTAAAATTATAAAATATTCTTTCAATTCTATCAATATTTTTTTCAAGCTCATGATCCGATATATTTGTCAGTAACTTAAAAAACGTAAATAAAAAGTACGGGAGTTTAGATTTGAAATGAAATTTGGCCAACTTTCATTCACAACACTAATATAAAAGAAAATATAAAGAGCATGTATTGATTAATACATGCTCTTCTCCTAGTTATTCAAAATATTCTTTTTTAGCATGAATGATTGTTCCTTCGTACAACTAACAAGTCTATTAGTGACATATTACTTATTTTTCAAAATCGTTCTTTTAGCTTTTTTAATAATTCTACTAGTTGATTTTATGTCAGTATCCTTTGCCCATTCTTCACACAGGTTCATTACCCAATCTGGTTTCGTTTTACTTGCATCATTTAACCAGTTTCCAACCGAATCTTGTACATATTTTGATGGATCTGATTTAAGTAAATTAAGAATGGGAAGTGCTTTTTCAGGTTCTTGTTTTAATACTTCAATATGTTTACTCCATACACCTCGAGGACGAATAGATTCTACAGAGAACCTACGAATATTCTCATCCTCACTTTTTGCCCATTCTACTAACAATTCCACACTTTCTTCTATATTTTGTGAAAGATCTTCTCTAATAGACATCCAAGCAATTTCTCGAACACCAAAATGATGATCCGCCGCAAAAGGTCGAATGTACGTTAATGTATCTTTTAATGTGTTATTTGATTTTTTATTCATAAATGCTGCCCAACATCGTACACTATCTGAAATATGATCAGATAATTTTAACAGTATGTCTTCCTTGTTTCCTTCATACTCTTTGAGTATAATTTCATCCAATAAAGTTCCTGTTATTCGAATGGCTTTCATTCCTGTTTCAACGTTCTGTTTTTCTAATTCAGCTTCTATACATTCCAAGCTATTCTTGAGCCCTATTGAAGGTAAGACATTTTTAAGTAGTTCAATATGATTTATAGCTAGCCATTCTGTTAGATTTACACTTTCTACTTTCCCTTGCTGTAGTAATTGTAAGACCTCTTTAGGAATTTCGTTTACTTTCCTGGCTCCTTTCCTGTTTAAGATAACTTCTGCTTCTTTCATTATCATTTAAATTCCCTCCTTGCAATACTATCTTCAAATAAACAGAGGCCATTTTGAAAAATAATAATCAAAATGACCTCTGTCTTTCTTAAATGAACATTCAGTTTTACAAAAAATGTGATTTAAATCCACCGGAAGAATATTTCTCCCATACTTATTTTATAACGCTCTTACTTGTTTCAACGGCCAGAAAACAGCTTGTCCTTTTCCGACAATCTCATCTTCTGAAATAAATCCAAACATACGACCGTCTTTCGAAACTTCACGATTATCTCCTAAAACAAACACTTGGCCTTCTGGCACTTTCGTTTTTCCTGTAATTTGTTCTAACGTAAAGTCTGGAGTTAATACACGGCCTGCTGCTTTTTCTTTAAACTCTTTTAAATACGGTTCTTCCATCGCTTTTCCATTTACATATAACACATCGTTTTTATACTCAACTGTATCGCCTGGTACACCAATTACTCGTTTTACTAAATCGTATCCTTCTTTACCGTGGAACACGATAATATCAAAGCGATCTAATCCACTTATACTATAACCGATCTTATTCACAAGAACTCGTTCGTTATTTTCTAAAGTTGGCATCATCGATTCACCTTGTACTAATGAAGGTGTAAATAAAACACCGCGAATAATAGCGATTAATACTAGTGTAAATCCTATCGTTTTAGCCCATGAGAATAATTCTTTCTTCGTATTTTCCTTCATCGTTTCTCCTCTTTCTTACGTGTTTATTGTATGATTTGAACTAATTCTTGCACTAAATTAGGATCAATTTCAGAAAAACATGATTTCCCTTCTCTTACCGCTGTACCGACATGCGCTTGCGTAATTCCAGTTTCATCTAGCAATCGCTTTATATTTTCTTTCGTCACGCCAGCTCCAGCAACAAGTTGAATTTGACCTTCGCTTACCTTTTGCATTTCTGCAAGCACCGGAATATTCTCTACTATATTTCCTTGTCCACCTGAAGTTAACACGTGAGTCACTTTATGAAACTTCTTTAAAATTCTCATCGCTTCTACTGGATTTTCTATGTCATCTATCGCACGGTGGTACGTTACATTTATTCCATCTACAACAGATAGTAAATCCGCTAATTTCTCTTCATCCACTTCATTTTGTTCGTTTAATACGCCTAATACAACACCATTTGCACCTAACTTCTGCGCGATGATGATATCTTCCTTCATCATTTCAATTTCTTCTTCCGTATATGTAAAAGACTTCGCATGCGGACGAATCATCACGTGAATCGGTATATGTACTGCTTCTACCGCTTTTTTAATAAATGCAAAACTCGGCGTTAAACCGCCTTCTGTATAAGATGAAATTAATTCAATTCGCTTCCCGCCAGCTCGTTCAATTCGTTTCACATCTTCTAAACATGTTGCAATAACCTCTAGCATGAGATGACCTCTTTTCGTGCTTTTTTCTTATTATAACATTAGTAAAAATAAGAAACCTAGCTTTCTCCTATAAAACTGTAAAAAGAAGAATGAAAAGAAAGATTTTTTCACTACTAACATCTATTGATAATTTTATATTCTACCAAAAAAGAGTGACCCCTAGCACTTCTGACTAAGTATCACTCCTTCTTATTTTACAAAAATACAAGGTTTCCCCTATATACTTTAATTATTTGTCTTAGTTACTCCATTATAATAGTGGCTAAATGCTTCTACTAATGCATCAACTGACGCATACAATTCTTCTGGTGTATTATCTACCCCTCCCATTTCAATAAGTAATGCATTGGGAGAAAGATCTTGATTATATACTCCGTTCCCGCTTTTACGATCTTTAATAAAAATCCCTCGGCTTAAACCGTAATACTTCTCGTCTAAATATGAATTTATTGCCGTTACTATTTTTTTATTTTTTTCAAAGTTAGGATTTTCTCGTCCTAAAATAAAATAAAGTCGAGCATAATTCTTTCCGTTAATATTTTTTGTTGTAATATTCTTTCGTGCATCATCTCTATGAAGGTCCATTGGAAACATAATATTTTTATCCTGTGCCAATTTATCTTGTAATATTTGACGGGACCCTTTATAAGATTGGGCCCAATTTAAATTTTTATTTCGCAAAAAATCCCTCATATTTGTCGTATCATGTGAAACACCTATTCCTTTTTCTTCTAACTTTTGTTTTAAATAGTTTCCAACAAACGTAATATTCACTTCATTATTTGTACTGGAAGCATCATCAGGTATCGAAGCTCCTGGGATAAGAGGAATAAACGCTTCCCAACTATGTGTATGATAAATAAAGACTTTATTTTCACCGTTATTTTGTGTATTCGAATTTTCACCAGTAGAATTGTTTTCTTTCCCACTCTTTGGGTGTTCAATAGCAGTACCTTTATCTTTAATGTTCTCTAAAGGAACACTGGATTCTTCCGGAATGTTCGTATAATCAGTTCCTTCCCCAGCAATTAATATTTCCGAATAAAATTGATTCATATTAGGAAGTTCCCTGGTTAATAAACTTCGAAGATCATTTACATTAATGTTTGTAGAAAGTGACAGTAAAAAAGATTCCAAAGACGCTCGTCCTTTTTCTTTATGAAATTCTTCTGCAAAATAACGATTTTCACTTCCTATCATATACATAAGACCTTTAGTAGAATTCGTTCCTAATAACTGATTCATATAAAATGATTTAAATACGCTTGAATTACTAGAAATGAAGAATGAAGTGAGGATACATATAATAGTGAATAAAATACATATCATTACATATCTTACATTTAATACTTTCAGTTTAATTTTATTCATTTTATATCTCCCTTCATTTACTATATTCTTACGCATAATTTTTAAGTAATATGATTACTAATTTAATAGAATTGCCTCAACTACTATGTTTTCATTTAAGCTCTTTCCGTAAAGCAAATGAAGTTAAAGTTGCCGTGCGCAAATATTATCAAAGATTTTAAAAGAAATTAAATAACCTGAGTCTATATAAATATAGAACTCAGGTTATTTCATACTGTTTACTCGATAGGAGGCACTGTATTTTGATGGACTTTTTTATCTTCCATGTCAATGCCTAATTGGTCTTTCAATAACTTCATACCTTTTTGGGTAAGATGAACAGCCCGATTTTTATCCGTTTTTGTAATCCATTCCTGTTCAAAAAATAGTTTTGCTATTGCAGATCCTAACCAACCAGAAATATGGTAGCGTCGTTCACTCCAATCAAGACAAGGCTTTGCAAATACCCTTCTCTTTATATTTGCCGTTTCAATATTTATCCCAAAATTCAGAAACCATTGTTTACCTTGTTCCGTTACAATGTATTCTCCTTCCTTTAAAATTATAAATTCCCTATGTAGTAATTTTTCAGTTATCTCTACACCGAGTCTGCCTGCAAGATGATCATAACAAGTTCGAGCATAACGAATTCGTTTTAGTTGATCCGATTGTTTTAAAGAACGAACTTGGACTGTTGGTGCAATTGTTCCTAACTTTTCAAGAACTTCTGCTACCTCTTGATTAGCAAGTCGATAATAACGATGTCTACCATGTTGTTCAACTGTAAGTAGATTCCCCTCTACTAATTTAGAAAGATGAGAACTAATCGTTGGATGTGACACTTTTGCCTTATATGCCAATTCGCTAGCAGGTAGTGCCTGATTGTTCATTAAACAATCTAAGATAATTGCTCTTGTAGGTTCAGCAATTAGTTTAGCTATATATGAGATATTCGGATATACATTCATATTTCGATGATACCCTAACTGTTAAATTGATACAATTATTTTAAGTTTAATAGTAAAGGAGAATGTATTATGAATGCAATTGATCTTAGTATATTAAATTTGAAAGAAACGAGAAGGCGCTCAGAAAAATTATGGAATTCTCTTCCCGATAATCTTCTTAATTGGAAGCCTGATCATGAGGCCATGTCCTTCGGTGAGATGATTCGTCACGTTTGGACCTCAACTTTTTATTATCATATGATTTTAAAAAACAAAGGCTCAATACATGACATACATATCCCGTATGATGACGAGCCAATTACTTGTGTAAAAAAAGAAATTGAATTGGCACAATCATACTTTACTGACTTTATAGAATATGTTCAATCCATAAGCATTGCTGAGCTAGATTCAACCCTTATTGATCGAAGCGATGTTGGCTATCAAAGATATTTAGGCGACATGCTATTACGAATTGCCTATCATGATGCGGTCCATGCAGGTCAATTTTTACAATATTTACGCATGGTAAACTTGGAAAGACCTTTAATTTGGGATTAAATTCAGTAATTATTTACAAAGGTTCCAAACTGGCATTACATTGAAATGTTTTCCTTCAAGCAACATTCACCAAATCATGATAATCATTTAAATTAAAACGCTACATTTCAAATATGGAATAATTCTGTGGTTATAGAAGCTTAAGAAATAAATTGAGCTTTCATCAAACTCTCTAGACTCCATGTATCAAATAATATTATTGATCCATCTGTTTCTTGGAGCTTTTTAAAATTCTTTCGCAATCATGAGTTCATCTTTTCTTGCTGATGATTCAATGACTAGTGCTATACGGTCTTTCATGTGTTACTCCTTCTTTCGATTAGTTTTCGAGATTATACTCTAAAAACCGATTTATACAATATACTTTGATCATACAGAACAATCCTATCTAGTATCTTACTTAATCCTAAGAAATTCCTTAAGTTTGAAATTAACTGTAAAAAATCAGGACTTCCATATGGATATATGAATTCACTTAAGTACCGTATCTCTGGATAATCACATCATCTAAATGAGAGATACAAAATTTCCTTAAACAAAAAACTAGAGAAAAAGAATTCTCTAGTTTTTTGTTACTACTATGAAGTAGTAGGACAAGGTAATTACTATTTTACCAGAAATTTACATGTGGTTCGATGAGTTTTCTAGGGAAATTACTAATTTACCCATATACGTCTGTATGAGGTGATTTGCATTAGTTGGTGGATAATGTACCTACTTTATTATTAATTATGTTAAATTCGTGTCCAACCTTCTCAAAAATATTTAGGATCTCGTCAACTTGGTCATCTGTATGGGTAGCCATAAATGATGTACGTAGTAATTCGGTCCCTTCTGGTACTGCTGGGGAGATAACTGGGTTTGTAAATAAACCATTCTGCATTAAGCCTCGCCAATACGAAAATGCTTTTTCGGTGTCTCTTATAATAATTGGTATAATAGGCGTTTCTGTTTCACCTATATCGAAACCTAATCTTGTTAATTCACCGCACACTTTGTTAGTGATTTGCATTAATCTTTCGCGTCTTTCAGGCTCAGTTTCCATAATATCCACTGCTTTTATTGTGGCAGCTACGCTAGATGGAGTCATACTCGCACTAAAGATCATACTTCTTCCGTTATGCTGAATAAAATCGATAATGTCAGCATCTCCAACAACAAATCCTCCTAAACTACCAAAAGATTTACTAAATGTACCAGTGATAAGGTCAATATCAGATTCAACACCGAAATGCTCACATGTACCACGGCCATTTTCACCAAGTACTCCGATACCATGCGCATCATCCACTAATAAACGTGCACCATATTTTTTTTTCAATTGTACGATTTCCTTGAGCTTTGCAAGGTCACCTTCCATACTGAATACCCCATCAACGATAATTAGTTTACCTGCGTTTTCAGGACAACTTTTAAGTTGTCTTTCAAGGTCTTTCATATCATTATGACGGAAGCGTTTCATTTTCCCATAACCTAGACGTATACCGTCCACAATAGAAGCATGAACTGTTCGGTCTATAATTGCGTAATCGTTTCGTCCTAGCAGAGGGGCAATTACTCCTAAATTCGTCTGAAATCCTGTTGAAAACACCAATGCCCTATCTCTTCTTAAAAATTTTGCTAGACGTGACTCTAATTCTTCATGAATAGATAAAGTTCCGTTTAAAAGCCTAGAACCAGATGAAGAAGTACCGTATCTTGTAGCTGCTTCCACAGCTGCCTCTATTAAGCGGGGATCGTTAGATAATCCTAAATAATCATTAGAACCCACCATCAATAACTTATTGGAATTCACAACTATCTCTGTCCCGAATTTATCTTGTATATTTTGAAAATAAGGATACATATCATTTGCTCGTAATCCTTTTATGAAATCGTAATCATAACACTTTTTAAATATGTCCATTGTTATCCTCCATTTATGCCTGCTAACCTACATTTTTTAATTGCTTTTTCCATTTTCTCTAAAAAAAGATTAAAAAACTAAGTTAACAGGCTACTTTATTATAAAGAATTTTTATGTTCGATCTTTTGGGGTTTACTCTTCATTATTCTTAGCGAGATGCTGTAACAGACCAAAAAGGCACTTAAAATATAAAGGGCGATTGATACATTAAACATGTCTGCAAAGAAGCCACCGAATATTGGCCCAATCATCATTCCGACTGAATACGCAACATTAAATACGGAAAAGGCAGTAGCATATGCTCCTCCACCTAGGCGGTCAACGGAATTTGCTAGTTCCGGTAATGTAGGTGTTAAAACCAAACCAGCCGCTGCCCCTAAAAAGAATAGTACAACCCCTTCTAATACCAAGGTGTTAGGGATTGTTACGAAAGGTAAGCATGCAGCCAAAATGAGTAAACCTATCATCATAATACGGAATGTCCCACTTTTATCTGATAACCAACCAGCTATTGGGCTTGCTAACCCATATGCAAGAGTTGTAATCCCAAACAGAAAACCTATATGTACTGTACTTGCACCTAGATTTTCCATGAGATAAATAGGTAAGGTTGGTTCAAGGATACTGATTGCTGAAGACCCAAGTAAAACAACACCGAATATTTTTAGAACTTCAAAGTCCTTAAATATTTTCACGATGTCTACACTACTTGCTTCTTTATCTTTTGGTGGATCTTCTAGTAAAAACATCCTTGCTAAACCATCTAATAAAGCAATACCCGCTGCAAGTAGAAAAGGTAATTGATAGCCTCCCCATTCATATAACAATCCACCAACAGGAGCGCCTAAAAGCGTTCCAGCAGACATGAAAGTAATTACGGTACCTAAAGCCTTCCCTCTTTTATTAGCTGGATATAAATCAGTAATAAGGGCTAAACCAGCCGTCCATGTGGCAGCAGCAGCAATCCCCTGTAATAACCTTGCGAGAATCAGTATGTACATGTTATTTGCAAAGGCGAACATTAAAGTACTCGCTATTAGTACTACCATTCCCCATAGCATAGAACCTCGTCTCCCGTACTTATCAGAAACAACTCCTAAAATCGGGGTGAAAACTATAAAAGTGAAAGCATAACAACTTATCAAAATTCCAACAGTAGTCTGCGAAGCTCCGAATTTAGAAACATATAACGGTACGATAGGAACCACTAAACTATATAAAAGCATATCTATAAATACCGCCATAGCGATTACAAGCAAACCAGTTAGTGGATTTTTTTTCAGCCTTTGAAATTTTGTCACTCAGAATTATCCTCCTTCTCATTTATTTTTTGGAAATAATTGACGTTTTTGACTCGTCTGAAAATTATGATATGACAACATGGTATTATCTGTCAATTACTTCTAGTTAATTAATTAGAAAAATGTAATATACCCCTCAATGTTATTGTGTTTAAGACTTTTATTTAGTGTAATTGTTAATCTTACAACCTACTTTTCGTGAAACATTAGTAAACTTTTTTATTTGAATAAATCCAACTTGACGAAATTTTCTCGCAGTGATAGCATAAATTCTGGAATTAAATTTCCGTTTTTTTACAAATGGCATACTATTAAGTATTCCCAGTGTCGTTAGTACCAATCAGTCTTAATCACTAATCAACTATTTACGGAGGGAATTTCATGTTAAACAAAGTAAAATTAGCAGCAAAAGTTGCTTGGTTCAAAGTTTCAAATCAATATGCAGATAGCTCCAAAGATTACGATAAAGCTAGTGATGATTATGATTCTTTCTTTTCTAGTATTATGGGACAACATTCACTAGGTTTACTAAATAAAATGGATATACAACCTGGGCAACACGTATTGGAACTGGCATGTGGAACAGGTTTTATTACTGAGGAAGTAGCTAATCGACTAAACGGTGTAGGGACTATTTCCACTGTCGATCAATCTGCTGGTATGCTAAATGTCGCACGAGGTAAGATATCTAAATATTCTGGACTAGAAGTAAATATGCACCAAGGTGATATGGTGGAATTTTTAAAACAAATCCCTAGTTCAAGTATCGATACAGTGGTGTGCGGTTGGGCTATTTGCTATACGAATCCAACTATTTTTCTTAAAGAGATTCATCGAGTTCTGAAGCCTAATGGCCAAGTTGGAATTATAGAAACAAGATGTGATTCTGAGGAAATTCTGATGAAGGCATTTGATCAAGTTCTTAATAATCATCCTGAATATTTGCAACGTTATATTAGTATAAACTTGCCAATAGATTCTCTTGTTCTTCAAAAATGGTTTACTAAAGGTAGCTTAAATACAATTGACCGCTGGGAAGGAGAACAAATTCTACCTTGTGAAACTGCTGAAGAGGCGATGGAATGGGTTTTCCGTTCTGGTGCCGCAGCTGGCTTTTTAGATGTACTAGATAGAGATAAAGAAGAAGAGATTTTACAAAAAATCACTGACCAAATTAATGTTTTTATTCAACAGGGCAATGAATTTAAATTAAGTCATACATTTGTTGCAGGTATAGCATCTAAAGGTAGCGGTGTATGAAAGGCGGAAGATAAGTAAATGAGCAATGGAAAACTCCATTATATAAACAACTTGAAAGCTTTTCTTGCTATTTTAGTTGTCTTGTTTCATACAAGTAGCGCCTATGGTGGAGCTGGAGGATGGTATTATATAGAGCCATCGGATGATGCCATCTCCATATCGATACTTACTCTAATAAACGCGCTATGCCAAAGCTTTTTTATGGGTCTCTTCTTTTTTATCGCAGCATATTTCTCACCAAGGTCTTATGACAATAAAGGCTTTTCAAAATTTTTGAGAGATAGAGTTCCTAAACTACTTATCCCTGCTTTTGTTTACTTCTTTGTGCTAAACCCCATAAGTATCAATCTTGTAAAAAAACAAAGTTATCTCTCATCTCTAGGATTTTATAATTTATGGTTTGTAATGGCTTTATTCTACTTTACTGTGGCATATGCAATTATCAGAAAGACTACGACAATAAAAATGCCGCAGAATAGTTTCCCCGGCATAAATAAAATATTCTTTTTCATTTTATTTATGGGTATCTGTAACTTTATTGTTCGATTACTCTTTCCGACTGATCGATTATACATACATGACTTCACACTGGGGTATTTCCCTCAATACATAGCATTATTTATAATTGGAGTCATTGCATACAGGAATAACTGGCTGAATCAAATAAGTGAAAGAACGGCATCGATCTATTTTAGAATTTCAATAGTTTCTTTCATAACAATGCCTATTGTATTCCTCTTTAATGAAGGGAACGTAGATAACTTCTACGGTGGGGTTACTCTAGAATCGCTGTATTATTCTTTTTGGGAACCATTTACTTTTGTAGGCATAATATTAAAGTTGCTAGTTCTGTTTAAGAAGAAATTGAACTTTACTACTCCCCTACTTAGTACAATTAGCCGTTCTAGTTATTCTATATATATAATTCAGGGACCTATTATTGTTGCGTTACAACTTATGTCTAGTACGCTTGAAATGAATATTATTTTGAAAACGATTTATGTTACAAGTTTGACGTTTGCTTTATCACTTGGGATAAGTGTTTTATTACTCCGGATTCCTAAGGTAAACAAGATTATATAATTCACATCATTATTAAGGAATAATAAAAACTAATTTTTTAGGAGGAAAGAATGAGATATTTAAAACCGTTTTTCTTTGTAACTGATATTGGGTTTATTATTTATTGGCTAGTTACTATGTTCCACCTTATCCCCGAAAGTTGGGCATTTAAGGATTATGATAATCCAATCATCGTAGCATGGAATTGGTCGTTTTTCCCTCTGGATATATTAATCTCTATTACCGGCCTAACCAGCATATACCTATATAACAAGAAACGTTCTTCTTGGAGTTCCCTTGCTTTAATATCGCTCATTTTAACATTTTGTTCTGGTCTGCAAGCTATTGCATTTTGGGCTTATAGCAATGATTTTGATGTCACTTGGTGGATATTTAATGGATATTTGCTTATCTATCCATTGTTTTTCCTTAAAACTGTTATTTCTCCAAAACAAGAAGATAATTTCTTACAGTTTACAAACAATCACAAAATGTAATACCTATAATCCGCTAGAAAAATGGATTAATAAAAGAGGAGCAGATATAACTGCTCCTCCTTTTATGTATGTATTGGACAATTGAAACTTATTGTTGCTGAAATAAGAAACCAGATGCAATAAATGCATCTGGTTTTATAAATTATACTAGGCCACTACTGGCAGTTGTAGTAACAAGCGTCCATAGAATATAGTCTAAAATTCCATATCTTTATCATGTATTCTTTGGTCAAGTTTTTCTAAGTCTCCTAATGTTAACTCTTCCCTATTAACTAGCTCTATTTCTTTTTCAAAATCACCTAATTTAAAGGAAAACCGCTTTTTTTCTTTATCAATTTTGTAAAAGACGTTGAAATTTTTATTCCTGCTATACGATAGTTCCTTATACCCTTCAGTTGGAGTGGTATTGTAGTTAATATTGTTATAGAAATTAGATAATTACACGTATAAATTATCATCTAAGGTTAATTCGTTTATGTTGTTCCATGCTAGATGTTTCGTTTTATGTAGGTATGCTTCTATATCTCTTTTTCCAAGTTTCACCTCCTAGTAATCCTTATCATGTCTTCTACAACTAAAAACTGCGTCATCTTCAGTATTTTGTAACATCTTCAATAAAAGCCCTTTAGTTATTCGTTCCATTGTAATTTATCCCCTATCACTTATTATTTTGAATAATTTTGAATACTGGACTACTATATACTATCTTCCCAGTACGAACATTTAGTTGATTCTATCACTTTAGTCGGACTTATGAAATTAACATAACGAATCAAGCAAATCATAAAGGTTCTATTCACAAAATTGACCGATTTGTCATTCTATCCTTTGATCCATTCGTTTAAGGGGTCAATCACCTTATTGTCAGAAATTCAAAAAAGTCATTGTATGAAAATAAGGGGCATTTCGCTAAAGAATGCATTTAGGATGGCAAACAAATAAAAAGCACATGTTCGATTAGTAACCAAACATGTGCTTTCAAAACAACTATATTACCCATAAACAATAAAATGTAAGTTTAAAATAATTACGACCGAAACGCCGCATCCGCTAATATAGACAGTGTTGCATCATCCATCGGCGGATTGTGCAATCCTGCTCTGACGTTTAAATAGTAGCGATGAAGCGGATTTTTTTCTGATAAACTTTTTGCTCCTACGATGCGCATTGCTTTATCTACAATAGATATTGCCGCATTCGTTACGGCATATTTCACTGCTGCTAATTCGGCTTGCAATGATAGTTTATCCTCTGCCTCATCGTACTTTTTCGCAATTTGATATAAAAAGACGCGAGCTTGCATAAGCTCAAGTTCTAATTCTCCAACTAATCTTCTAACATTCGGCAATAAACTAATAGAATGATTTAAACTATTTGGCTTGTATGATCCCGCAAACTGAACTGCATAATTTCTTGCTGCTTGTGCAATTCCTAAATAACATGCTGGTATATGTAGCAACCAGCCAATACCCTTTTGTTTTACTTTCCCGCCCAATACACTCGTAAAAAAGCGACTTTCTATCTCTACATTTTGTAAGACAAGGTCATGACTAGCAGTCCCTCGCATCGCAACGCTATCCCACGTTTCTTCAATGGATACACCGAGCGTATTTCTTGGAATGACAAACTCACCAACTTCTTCTCGGCCTTCCATACTTGCTGAAATAATAAAATAATCAAGTATTGGCGCCATCGTTGTAAAAGTTTTTCTTCCATTTATAACCCACTTCTCGCCTTGTTGAACCGCTATCGTTTCTGGCTTACCGCCACGCGTCGGACTCCCTGTTTTTGGCTCTGTTGCTGCCCGGTTAAAGAGTGCACCGTTACGCACTTCTTCGCAAAACCATTTGAACATCTCATCATTCCAAGAGCGATTTTCCGCTAATTCTTTCACAATACCAAGATGCCAGCCAATCGATAACGCCGTGGCCCCACAGCCTTCCGCGATTTTCTCTTGAAATAAAACGAAGTCATATAAAGAAATCGCACTACCACCAAATTCTTTCGGTAACGTTAATTTCGTATATCCGATATCTTTCAAATCACTTATATTTTCATACGGAAATGATCCTAATTCACTTAGTTGATGCTCCCTTTCCATGAACTTCGGAATCAATTTATTTATTTTTTCAATAATGAAAGATTGTTCTTCTGTTTCAACAAATGAGAGTGCCATACTATAATCTCCTTTATGTTCGATTCATCAACCGCTCACTTTTTCATTATGATTATATGAAGCTACCTCTCTATTGTTTCACTATTCCGATAAAAATACAATGTTTTTGATCAATAAGAAAAGTTCCTATTTTAAGATAGGTTCTTTTCTTATGTTAGTCTCCCTTCAATGCCTTTAATGGCAAAGAGGTTACATATCCAATATACGAGAATAATTCTTTAAAGAAGAATGGAATTTCTGTGTCTAACGTTTTATATGCTGATGTCGGCGTTGGTGAAGCATACGCTTCAATATTAATATGTTTTGCGATTCTCATTGCGCGTTTCATATGAAGTGGATCACTTACAATCGTGTATGTGCGTATTCCGTTCTCTATTCCAACTTCCTTCGCATTCTTTAAGTTTTCTTCAGTGAAAAGGGATTTTGTTTCAATTAAAATATCTTCGTCTTTTACACCTTGTTTCATTGCATATACTCTTGCAGTACGCGCTTCCTCAAGTTCTGCCTCGAACTTTGTACCACCTGTAAAAATAATCTTTTTAATGCTTCCGTTCTTATATAAAGAAATCGCATGATTAATTCTTTCTTTAAATACAGGAGATGGTTTTCCATTCCAAGAAGCTGCTCCTAATACGATACCAGCATCCGTTTTCACGCCATCATTTGTTTTAAAACGATAACTCCAAATATCGTAAGCTGCATAACTTACATATAAAATAGCAGAACAAATCATTAGTAAAAATACTTGAAAGATTCGTCTTTTCTTACTCTTCTTATTTTCTTTCATTTGTAATTGCCTCCGTACATCATCCATACTTCTATAAAAAAACATTTATATCAAATCGTTTTGTTTGAGTTTATTTAAAAGAAGGAACTTTACTTGTTATTTATGTATAAAAGGGTTTTCATTTAAAATTGAGGATTATCAATTCATTAATTTTATTTGCGGTTTTCATTACATGTTTTAAATTCATAAGTTTATTACCATACAACTACATTGTAACGAATTTTTTCTCAGAAGGGAACGATGAAACAAAAGGAATTAAAATAAAGTAGCATTTTGTAAGAAAAAAGGTATATTTTTCATACATCACGAACAATATACCTTTCAAAACACGAATTATAGCTTTTCTTTATACAACTCTAAATTTTCTAATAAACGCGCCTTCACAACCGGCCATTCGCTTACGATAATACTATACACAACCGCATCTCTCACATGACCACTTGGCAATTTTCGTTCACTTCTAAGCACACCTTCTTTAACTGCGCCTAACCTTTCAATTGCTCGTTGTGCCTTTTCATTTCTTGCATCCGTCTTAATTTGTACTCTCAGCATATGCAGTTTTTCAAAAGCATACTCGAGAAGCATATACTTACACTCTGTATTTATACTCGTACGTTGCACACTTGGATGATACCACGTTTGTCCTAACTCGACTGTTTTCTCTTCTACTAAAATATTATATAGACGTGTACTTCCTACAATCGTACTCGTCTGTTGATCCACTACAACGAAAGGTATTTCATTACCCCTTCCGTAACCCTTTATCGCTTTTTGAACATATTGCTGCATATCTTGCGCAGTATCCATTTTAGAGATTAAATACGCCCAAATGTCTCGATTTCCTTCTACAATCGAAAACAAAGTTTCGACATCATCACCATCTATTAACCGTAACTTTGCTTTTTCATGAATCATTTCCATTTGTAAGCCCCCCTTTGTTGTTACTATATCATAAGATATAGTAACGTTTTATAAGAATAATAAGATATTTTTAAAAGAATTCCTTTTCAAATATATTCTTCTCGTATAAGGTGGAAAGGCTCATCAATATCCTTTAAAAAGGAAAATTTTGATAATTTCCAATAAATACTATATAATGATAAATGGGAGGGGATAAAAATGCTAGATCAAATTACTTGGGGAACACCTGGCAGCTTATTATGCTTAGGATTCTTTTTTGCAGGACTAGGAATCTTTTTAAGAAGCATGACGTCATATTCAAAAAATAAATAAAAATATAACAAAAACAGAAAATAGTATACGTTTTAGGATATTTGATTTTCTTAGCTTGATAGTCATGTGGGAATACCCCGCTTTTAAACAAAAGAAGCCTTCCTTTTACAGAGGGCTTCTTTTGTTATAACTTTATCTTTTAAAAATTTAAAGTAACAAATAAGCAATCGGTGTAATAATAAGTAACGTTAATATCGTTCTTTGTACGTAAAGAATAATAAGTTCCGATACTTTTAACGGAATGTCTGTCGATAAAATACAAGGAATGGAAGCTGAGAAAAACAATATAGATGATACCGAAACAACCGCAATGACAAACTTTGTCACAAGTGGTGCACTTACAACTAAAAGAGAAGGTAAAAACATTTCCGCAATACCAACAGATGCCGCTTTAGCAGCTAGTTCTGCTTCTGGTAATTGTAAAGCCCACGTAAATGGATAGAAAATATAACTGATCCAATCAAATATTGGCGTGAATTTCGCTAAGACGATACCAATTAATCCTACTGACATAATAGATGGCAAAATTCCCATCGTCATAATAAAACCGTCTTTTAAATTCACTGCGATATTTTTCATAATACTCGGTGCAGACTTTGATACTTCTAGCGCATCTTCCCAAGCGCGTTCTAACATTTTCTCTTTATAAACAGGCTCTGGGAACCCTTCTTCCGTTACATATGTATCTGGTTTTCTACTTAGAGGCGGGATTCTTACGGTGATAGCAGTTACGATGAATGTTACAACGAGAGTAGTCCAAAAATAAACATTCCATAAATGCATAATGTCTAATGTTTTTACGATGATGATCATAAATGTTGCGGATACTGTAGAAAAACCTGTAGCGATAATCGCTGCTTCTTTTGTCGTATACTTTCCTTCTTTATACACGCGATTCGTAATTAATAAAGCTAACGAATAACTCCCTACAAAGGAAGCGACCGCATCAATTGCTGATCGGCCTGGTGTTTTCCATAACGGTCTCATAATGGGACGGCAAAACGTACCGATAAATTCAAGTAATCCGTACCCGACTAATAACGCTAAAAAAGCCGAACCAATTGGCACGAGTAAACTTACCGATATTACTAGTTTTTCATACAAAAACGGCCCTACATCTGGTGCAAAGAACCATGCTGGCCCTACTTTCAAGCAATATAATACACCAAAGACAACACCAACTACTTTTAAAACAGAAAAACAAACATCTACGATAGATGCATTCCATTTTTTCGTATAAAACGGATAAATCCCACCCATTATCATAACGAGTAGTGCATAATAAGGTACGACGCTCGGAACAGAAGTCCTGATCCATGATACGATATGATCAATCATAATGGAAGAAGCACCGTTTATCGTAACTGGTACGAAAAACATAAACACCCCAACTAGACTAGCGAGTATAAACCGGAGAATAACCCCCTTCTCACTCCCAGTCTTAATTACATTCCTTTTTAATTCAATTTCACTCAAAATTCGACACCTCCTATTATCTAAATATTCTGTATAGTAATGTTAGACTCCTTCTTTCCATTACTATATTTAATCATATAGAAAAAGCCTATTTAAAATAGGCTTTTTCTGCTACTTCTCATAATCATCCACAATCACTTGAATCACACGATACGATTCGTCTGCCACTATTTTATTACTAGTCTTATTCGCATCATATGTAATTAACGCTTTCCAAAGCGCCCATCCTCTTGCTCTATTCCATGTTTCTTCATCTATGCGCAATACTTCTTTAAATACGGTTCTGCTATTCTTATCAAAAAATGTCCATGCCATCGCTGCATCACAAGCCGGATCGCCTACTCCTAAAATACCAAAATCAATTACGGCACAAAGCTTTCCGTCCTTAACGAGTAAGTTTCCTGGTGCAACATCTCCATGAACCCAAACTGGTTTACGCTCCCACGTTGACTGAAGGGCTAAATCCCAAAGATGCTTTAATACAGTTTCATCAAAAACGTCCTTATTATTTTCGATCGCACCTCTCGCCTCTTCATCATATATAGATATAAGCCCGCCTCGGTAAAAATTATGTGCTCCAGCGACCGGTCCGTTACTCGCATCAATAGCTTGCAATTCCACTAAAAATGAGCCTAAGTCCGCCGCAAATTCATTTAGGTCACGGACATTTTGTTTCGTGACAGTATCTCCTTCTATCCACTTATTAATAGACCAAGGCAACGGATACTCTTCAGTTGGATTTCCTTTCGCAACTGGTGCAGAAATCGGTAAAGAAAGCTCTTTACTTAATATAGGTAGCCACTTATTTTCTTTCTCTACTTGCGGTGCATATGCCGCGTCACTTGGCAATCTTACACTCATCTCATCCCCTAGATGAAACGTTCTATTATCATGCCCACTAAGCTTTACAGGCTTCACTTCTAAATGTGCCCATTCAGGAAACTGTTCCCCTATTAACCTTTTAGCTAAGTCTGTATGTATTTGAGTCATCCACTTACCCCCTTCTCTTTTAAAACTTACTAAGTCCATCTGTACTCCCAACATATTCAAAACCATTTTTCGAATAAAAATCATTCAACGTACGATTATGCCCAACACAATCTAGTTTCAAAAACTCTTTGTCACAGTACACATTCTCGTCTATCCATTGTAAAATCCACTCTCCGATTCCATTCCCCTTATACTTTCGTTTCACTGCAAATCTATGAATATATAAAGAATCTGAAACTTCCTCCTTACCAAAAATACGCTCATCCCATTTATTTTGTTTAGGAGATACTGTAACCGTACCGACAATTTCATTTTCTTTCGTAACTACATATGTATATTTCTCTCTTATACCTTCTAGTATTTCAGCCGTAGCTTCTCCACCTAGCAAATATTGCTACTGATCAACTTCTTTATGTTGTAGCCACTCTGCTACTTCTTTTAATAGAATGATAATGCTGTCGCTTTCCTCTTCAGTAGCAGTTCGAATTGTATATTCTTTAACTGTGTTTCTCTCCATATTGCTGTTCCCCTTTCAAATTACTACCATACTGATAATCGTGTTCTACCGTCATTTTCGTCTGTCACATATTCAACGTAAAAACCTTGATTCCGTGCGTTTTCATACATCAATTCAATCGCTTTTTGATCTTTAGCGTAAATTGTGACGTATGTACAATCCGCAACTAGTAAAACTAATTCACACTTACTTTCTTTAAACTCTTCATATGTTTCAATCTCTTCTAGTACTTCTCCTTTTGGGTATGCTTTTAAATCTGCAAAAATGAGATAATATATATTGTCTTTTATTAATTTTTTCAATTCTAATCCACTCATTACCTTGTTATCTTCTGAAAATAATTCCGGTCCTAGCCCATCAGATAATACGAAATAAGATTCCTCATTTTCCACTCGCCAATCAAATAACGTAATATCGATTGGCTTTAGCACTTTCCAAAGTAGATTATCATATTCATTTGGAATATCTACAATAACCCCTCGTTTCATTTGTTTGTACCTCCCTTATAAGCCATAAATACTCTTATTTCTTTCCCGAATACAAAATAGATGATTATTATCTAATCAAGCATATTATTCATTAAAAAACAAGAAAAAGCACCTCAGTTGTAACATATAAACCA
This sequence comes from Bacillus cereus group sp. BfR-BA-01379, assembly GCF_022663605.1. Lineage (NCBI taxonomy): Bacteria > Bacillati > Bacillota > Bacilli > Caryophanales > Bacillaceae > Bacillus > Bacillus cereus group sp. BfR-BA-01379. Next base: position 3,250 of record NZ_JAKUFT010000008.1, on the reverse strand, counting down.
AGGTACTTCCCTTTCTATTTTCCAATTCATTCACTTCGTCTTCACAAAATAATATAAAAACCACACCGCATGATTTTGTTCATCGGCCGCTATTCTGCGCAATAACTCTTTCAGATGTGCATCCGATGTTTCATCTGAAATTTCCAAATAAAAATCTACTGTCTTCTGTTCATCTTGTATTGCAAATTCTAATCCTTGTAAGTACGTATTCGGGCATCCTTCATTGATCTGTGGTTTCGGCTGCTGACCTGTTAAATTTGTATAGATTTGTACAAAATGGTGAAAATGCTTTATTTCATCGTTACGAATTTCAAGAATTTGATTTCGTTCCGCCGCATTTGGAGCCATATTAGCTAATTTCGCATAGCAACTTATTGCACTAAACTCTCCATTAATTGCTTTCTCAATATCACGAATCAACTTATCATTTTGCCTATACCAATCATAATAATTCGAATTATCCATCGTATCCCCTCCATTATTCCGCATAACATTTTATGCAATTTGAAATAGCAGGAGCATGTATATAAAATGATACCGCATCTTCTATTCCCTTTAAAATATAGAAAAACCTGTCCTACTGGATTTCTCTATCAGTTTATAAAAATCAAAAAAACGCTTCACTCCTAGTGAAACGTTTTTATCTTTTATGCATTTACTTCCGTTTTATGTTCCTTTACTACACTACGTTTGAAAGCAGTCGCTAAAATAATAACCATACTTACTCCACCAATCCAAACGAGTACAGTAAGAGGTGTACTCCAGCTTAACCCTTTTCCGAAGAAGAATATTTCTCTAAGCCCTTCAATCATAAATCGCATTGGCAACCATGCGTACACCCAGTCTTGGTAAAATGGCGACAACATTTCCGGTGCTAGTGATAATAATGGTGCCCCGAAGAATAGTAAAAGAGCGAATACACCAATTCCTTTTAGTCCAACTAATGAAAGTACCGCCGATATCATTAAGAAGAAACTAAACGATGTAATGGCTAAAAATAAAGCTGTATCGGTGAAATTCGAAATATTTAATCCTACCATACCATCCGCGATCCATGTAAGGCCAAATCCAATTACAAGTGCCGCGACAGCTCCTGTTATTATTTGTTTTAGTTTTAATACGAAGCTTTCTTTTCTTGTACTTACTGGCATTTTACTTATCGCAATAAAGATAAGTGCTGCGCTCGCTAAACTTGCAATCCATAACGGCTGGAATAAAGACATCGGCGAGTTACCGTTCGCACTATTTTTACCGATTTCATTTACATTTGTCACTTTCTTCGTAATCGGTGTTACCATATTTGAAACTTGATCTGCTGTTAATGTAGCTCCTTTTGCTTTCAATCCTTCTAATAGTTGCGCGCGAACAGTATTGTTCATATTATCAACTATCCCATTTAACATTTGTCCTGCCATAGTTGAAGCTGCTGTATTCATTCCTTGATTGATGAATATTTCTACCTCTGGCGAAGATGGCTGTGGCGTTCGTAATGATGCTTGTTTTGTGCTAAAGTCTTTCGGAATAACTAACGCTGCGTAATACTCTTGATTATTTAAGCCTTTTTGCACGGATTCCTTATCTTTTACTTCTACCCACTTCACCGCAGGTTCTTCCTCTGATTTTGATGTCTTTTTCATATTATCAACAATCGTTTTCCCCATGTTCATTTTCGGTTGATTCGGAATTTCTACTCCTTGATCCTCATTTACAATTGCAATTGGCAAGTTTTTCGGCTGAGGTTGAACAGTTGGAAATAATGTTAATGAAAAAATAAATACTACAAGTAGTGCAATAACTGGTGATACCAATAAAAGTTTATTTTTAAACATTTTCTTTTCTCCTCCTATCATTTGATTTATAATAACAAACAACGTGTTGTTTATTTATATTTGAATTATATGTTCGAGTTGAACCTTATACAATAATCAAAAATCGTGAATGTGTCGGTTATAAGACACATCCTTGAAATGTGTTGGCTAAAATGAAGGAGGGACATGCTTTGCGTGATAGTAATTTAGATTTACGTGTTGTTCGTACGAAAACTGCCATCCGAAATGCATTGGTGGAACTAATTGAAGAAAAAGGTTTTGACGCCATTACAGTGAAGGATATTACAACGAGAGCGAACATAAATCGTGGTACTTTCTATGCGCACTATCAAGATAAATTTGATTTAATGACGAAATGCCAAGAAGAAATTATGTATGAGTTTTCTAGCATAGCCAAACGGAAGTTGCCAGAAGTTATTGCGGATCTTGGATCAAACCCATCTCCAACAATGCCGTTTCTACTTATCACTTCTATTCTTGAATTTCTAAATGAAAATAGTGATTTTATGAAAGCTGTACTGAGCCCAAAAGGAGATTTATCTTTCCAAACAAAACTGAAAGACTTTATGTGGAAAACACTATTTGAAGATACGAATGGTGCTCTCATTAAGAAGGAGAATTTACTTGTCCCAAGCCAATACTTAGCTTCTTATATGGCATCTGCTCATATAGGTGTCATTCAGCAATGGTTAAATAACGGACAAAAAGAAACACCTGAGGAAATTGCTCGTATTTTATCTACAATCGCAGTTCATGGACCTTTTTATGCGGCTGGTTTAAAGAAATAAGCCGGCCAGCATAAAAACATTTTTTGATCAATTTGAACAGCAACAAATTGTTAAATGAACTTTATACTTCTATGAAAAAAGCTGTTGAAAGGTATCCCCTTCAACAGCTTCTCCATTATTAACGATATAAACGAACCGCACCTGCAGTATTATCATCTGCTTGTCCAACTACTTCAAATTTCAGCCCAAGCTTCGGTAATTTACGTCCTGCATCTGGGATTAAATCGTTCATATACGATTTAGAATCATCAAACTTCGTTACACCTGGTAATCCTTTATAATCATATGTTCCGCGTGTTGGAGATACAACCTTCCATGCTGGCGCTTGGTTAAAGGAGAACGCCGCATCTGCGATTTGGTATCGTGTACTATTTTTTACAGTTGGTTTGCCGTTTAGCGTTCCAACAATTGCCTCTGGGTGAGAGTCAACCACTCCTAAGAAACCTTCTCCTGGATGTAGACCAACCCAATTATCTGTAAAGCTAGAGTCTGCATACCATACTACAAGACCTGTATTATATGGTACACCACTACTATATTTCAACGCTTGATCCGCACCAGCATAGTTTCTCCACTCTAAGTAATAGTTATGTTTCTTCTTATCAAAACCGTTTGATACAACGAAACCATTTA